>JAHDCG010000230.1 GCA_020629965.1 Saprospiraceae bacterium
CTTTGCTCAAATTTAACAAAATTCTCACCTGCCAAAATGTCACGCCCTTCCTTATTTTGTCTTAACTTTGCGCACTTTTTCAATTCAGTCATTAACGTGAGACGAAAATCGGGAACTCATTCGAGACCCGAGCGGTTGCTACCGTCAACCGTCAACCGTCAACCGTCAACCGAACAAAATGTACAACGACAACCCTACCTTAGAAGGTGTAAAAAAGCAGGACGAAAAGCGACAGGGCGAGGTTTTCTTTCGGCAGCAGCCGCAGAGTCAGCCCGTGTATCCGGCGGGTACGCGTCGCTTTTACATTGAAAGCTACGGCTGTCAGATGAATTTTTCCGACTCGGAGATTGTGGCTTCCGTACTGTCGGAAGTGGGTTTTGCGCCGACCAAAATTATGGAGGAAAGCGACCTCATTCTCATCAATACCTGCTCCATCCGCGAGCGGGCGGAGGACACCGTGCGCAAGCGTTTGAAGGTTTTTAACAAGCAGAAAAAAGCGCGTCCGGGTACGAAAATCGGGGTGCTCGGCTGCATGGCGGAGCGACTGAAAGCCAAACTTTTGGACGAAGAAAAATTGGTGGATTTGGTCGTCGGGCCGGATGCTTACCGCGATTTGCCCGGTTTGGTCGAGACCGCGGACGAAGGCGATAAGGGCGTGAACGTCATTTTGTCGCGCGAAGAAACGTACTCCAACATCGCGCCGATGCGCTTGGACTCTAACGGCGTTTCGGCTTTCATTTCGATAATGCGCGGCTGTGATAATATGTGTTCGTTTTGCGTCGTGCCGTTTACACGCGGGCGTGAGCGGTCACGGGATGCGTTCAGTATTGTGGCGGAAGCGACGGATTTATACGAAAAAGGCTACCGCGAGGTCACGCTGCTCGGGCAAAACGTGGACAGCTACAAATGGGAAAATCCCGAAACGAAAGACACTGTCAACTTCGCTCACCTGCTCGAAATGGTCGCTTTGGTACACCCGGATTTGCGCATTCGCTTCTCGACTTCGCACCCGAAGGACATCACCGACGAGGTGCTGTACACCATGAAAAAATACGAGAATATTTGCAAATATATTCACCTGCCGGTGCAGTCGGGCAACAGCCGCGTACTCGAACTGATGAACCGCACCTACACCCGCGAGTGGTACAAAGAGCGCGTCGAGGCGATTTACCGCATTATGCCCGAATGCGCGATTTCTTCGGATGTCATCACGGGTTTTTGCACGGAAACGGAGGAGGAACACCGAGACACGTTGAGCATGATAGATTTTGCAAAATACTCCATGTCTTACATGTTTTTCTACTCGGAACGCCCCGGTACTTTGGCGGCGCGAAAATACGAAGACGATGTGCCGTTGAAGGTAAAAAAACGTCGCTTGGCGGAGGTCATCGAGGTGCAGCAGCGCGTGTCTTTAGCGCACAATTTAGCGGATGTCGGCAAGACTTTCAAAGTGCTCATCGAAGGCGACAGCAAGCGCAGCGCGGAGGATTTCAAAGGCAGAAATACACAAAACAAAATGCTCATCTTCCCGAAAAAACCGGGATTGAAACCCGGCGATTACTGCACGGTCAGAGTGAACGATGCGTCGAGCGCGACGTTGAAGGGAGAAATTGTGTAGGATTGTTGAATCGTTGAATCGTTGAAGTGTTGAATTGTCGAACACCTCTGACTCATACACAGCCTTCGCGATTGTGAAATATTCAACGATTCAACAACTCAACAATTCAACAACTTTAAACATACTAAGATGCAAAACCTACAATCCGTCAAACAACGTTTCGGCATTATCGGGGCTTCCGATTTGCTCGACCGTGCGCTGAACAAAGCGGTCATGGTGGCGGGCAGCGATTTGTCCGTGATGATTTTCGGAGAAAGCGGCGTAGGTAAAGAGGTTTTTTCCAAAATTATTCACTCCCTCTCGGCGCGCAAGCACAACAACTTTATTGCGATTAACTGCGGCGCTATTCCCGCCGGTACGATAAATTCCGAACTTTTCGGGCACGAAAAAGGAGCGTTTACGGGCGCAAGCAGCGAGCGCAAAGGCTACTTTGAAACCGTGGACGGCGGTACGATTTTTTTGGATGAAATCGGCGAAATGCCGCTCGATACGCAGGCTTATTTGCTGCGGATTTTGGAAAACGGGGAGTTTGTTAAGGTCGGTTCGTCTAAGGTCTTGAAGACCGATGTGCGGGTCATTGCCGCTACGAATGTGGATTTGGAAGACAAAATGCGCAAAGGAAAATTCAGAGAAGACCTCTATTATCGCCTCACGACGGTGCCGATTTCCGTGCCCGCGCTGCGCGACCGCCCCGAAGATATCAATTTGCTTTTCCGTTATTTTACCGTCGAGTTTGCCCAAAGAAATCGGATGCAGCCCGTGCGCCTCGACGAGCGCGCGCAGATTTTACTGCGTAACTACCACTGGCCCGGCAATATTCGCCAACTGAAAAATATCGCGGAGCAAATTTCCGTTTTAAGTGAAGAGCGCAACATCACCGCACAGGATTTAATGGAATATTTGCCGAATATCGGACACCGCAATTTGCCCGCCCGCGCGGATGATTTCGGGTCGGGAAGCGGCATGGAAGAGCGCGAAATTCTTTATCAACTCTTGTTTGAAATGAAAAAAGACGTGCGCGACCTCAAGGGTTTGGTGTACGGTCTCATTCAAAACAACGACCTCGACGTGCCGAGCGATACGAGTCTGCCCGCGCTGCCGCCGGCTTCGGTGAGTCGCTCGGAAAGCTACCGCAGCGGCAATAATTATTACCGCGACAACGGCAACCGACCGCCGAACTTTACCCGCGACAACTACGACTCCGCCGACAATGATTTCGCTTACTCCGAAAACCGCGCCGTCATTTTAGATGAACGCGACCGAGAAAATTACAAAGAAGCCGAAGTCGTGGAAGACAGTCTCTCCCTCGAAGAAATGGAAAAAACGCTCATTCGCAAAGCCCTCAAAAAGCACAATAACCGCCGCAAAGAAGCCGCCGACGACTTGGGTATTTCGGAGCGGACGCTGTACCGGAAGATTAAGCAATACGAGATTGGGTGATGGGTGGTGGTTGGTGGACGGTTTTCGCTTTGCGTTTATGTTTGTACGAAAAGTTTTGCTTTCGCTTCTTTTTTTTGTTGCCGGTTGTCAGTCGCCCGGAAAGCCGGCTGTAAATCTCGATGACGGCTATCGTTTTTCAGAAACGACTCCAACCATTCCAACCACTCAAACTATTCCAACGACTCAAACCTTCACATATTCATGCAAAAATTCCTTCCCTTAATTTTACTCCTCACATTCGCGCTCGTGCTCACCGGCTGCTACTCCTTTCGCGGCATCAGCATTCCGCCGGAGGTCAAGACCTTTACCGTCGAAAATTTCGACAATCGCGCCAATGCCGTTGTGCCGGGTCTTGCGCAAGACTTTACACAAGCCTTGAAAGATAAAATCAGAAATGAAAGCAGTCTGAACGAAACCACGCGCGGACAAGTGGCGGATATGGAGTTTTCGGGTTACATCTCAAAGTACGAAGTCAGTTCTATCGCCCCTCGGGCGGGCGGCGAAACCTCGCTTGCGCAGTTGAAAATTTATGTCAAAGTCGCCGCAGATTACCGCGACCGCAAATTTGAGGAAAAAGAGTTCGACCAAACTTTTTCCTTTCAAATCGAATACCCCGCCGACCAAAATCTCCTCGACATTCAAGACCAACTCATCACCGATATTTTTGACCAGATTACGGATTTGGTGTTTAATAAGGCGTTTACGGACTGGTGAATTGGTTGATGGTTGATGTTTGTCAGACGGTAAATGCTTTATTTTCAGCAGTTACTTTACCTCTTGATTATTTTTCCTTTTATATGTTTAAGCGGTAATTCTGTCTATCGTATTTCTTTCTCATAAATTCTTTTGTCTCGTCACCTTATACTTCGATTTTTATGCCAACCTCCAAATGCCAACGGCATGAAGGACCACAGCCCGGCTTGCCACTCATGGTACATGAGTGTCGGGTAATTGCGATGCCAAAAAAAACACCTTTACAAAATATTCACACAGAAAAAAGAAACTAAATCGACATATATTCGGTTATTAGTTATATTTTTGCCCCGCAAAAGAATTTAATTTTAAAACATAAATTTCGGTCTTCATCGACCCGCCGCAAGTGTCCTCCTTCGAGGGCGCTTATTTTTTTGGCTGAAAGTCAAGCGGCAATTCAATTAAAATATCATTACTCAACCAAAGTCTGCCCGCAAATTTAATCACCCGGCAGCAACAAGCGTTTTAAACGCCTAAACCATTTAAACTCTTAAACAACAAAATTTAAAAATATGACGTACTTGGAATTATTCGTATCGGTACTCGCGGCACTCTTTTCCGTCGTGAATCCGCCCGGTGCTATTCCGCCTTTTCTCGCCATGACCCCCGACTACACCAAACAAGAGCGTAACGAAACCGCCCGCAATACCGCGCTGTGGTTCATCATGTTGATGCTTGCGTTTTTTCTCGCCGGCTCCTACATTCTCAATTTTTTCGGCATCACCATCAATGCCGTGCGTATTGCCGGCGGACTCATCATTATGTCCTCGGGCTACGCGCTTTTGGAAGGTAAATTCGGTGAAAGCCGCGCCATCGACAAAAAAGTGAAAGATGAAGCGCGCACAAAAGATGATATTTCCTTTGCGCCGATGGCGATGCCGATGCTCTCCGGTCCGGGTTCTATTTCGCTGCTCATCGGTATGTATTCCGAAAATCCGGAATGGAGTGCGAAGGGCATTATTGTCGTCGCTATTTTGGTACTCGGCGCGATGATTTACGGCATTCTGCGGGCTTCGCCGATGCTGTTTCGCGTGATGGGTGTGGCGGGTTTGAAAGCACTCTCGCGCATCATGGGCTTTCTCGTTATGGCGATTGGCATCGAATTTATCGTGAAAGGCGTAGTGAGCTTAGTCAATGCGACGATGGAAGCGAATTAGTAACTGCGACCTTCAGGTCGTCGGAAAAAAAAGTGTGTAGCTCATTTGTTTTAA
>JAHDCG010000076.1:0-8285 GCA_020629965.1 Saprospiraceae bacterium
CCGTCAAACCGTCCACCGTCACTTTTTCTTCTTCGCCTTTCTCCCCGCCATCTTATTATTCCCCGTATCCGTATCTGCCATACGGCCGGTCGGGTCGATTTGCACGGCTTGTATTTTTTTGGCTTTCACGCGAATATCGAACTCATAATCCTTGTACACCCAACCCCAATCGGGCAGCACCGTGCGGTTGGCGTTGGTGCCTTCGTCCGCTTTCTCGCCGCGCATGATTTGCAGCGGAATGTGAAAAAGCTCCGTATTTCCGTTTTTGTAAGTCACCAAAACGTCGAGCGGCATGGGGAAACCGCCTTTATTTTCGAGCTGTATCGTCGTCAGTTTTTTGTCTTTTTGACGAATGTCCGTCACCGCATAATCGGGCAGTTTGGTGGTGTACACGAAGTATTCCTTAAACCAATCCAACTCCAAGCCCGACTCTTTTTCCATGATGCGAATGAGGTCATTGGGCGTCGGGTGTTTGAATTTCCACGTATTATAAAAGCGCAAAATCGCTCGGTCGAAAGCGGCTTTGCCGACAATATAATTCAACTGCTGCAAAAACGCGGAACCCTTCACGTAAGAAGCAACGCTGTACGCCGAGTTGAGTGAATAATGGTCGGCGTGGGTGGTCAGCGGCTCGGCGTTACCGGATTTATTGTAGTTAATCATGCCGTTGACCGTCTCGGCAATCGGATCGTTGACCGGGTCGCCGGGAATGAGTTTTTGCGCTTTCAGGTAGTTCATCGTGTGCGCGCTTGCGAAGGAGGTAAACCCCTCGTCCATCCACGGGTACAGACTTTCGTTGATACCCAAAACACCCTGATACCAAGAGTGAAAAAGCTCGTGTACGGAGACACCGACGAGACTGCCGAGGTTGCGTTTTCCCGTGATCAAAGTAATCATCGGGTACTCCATCCCGCCGTCACCGCCCTGTGCGATGGTGTATTGCTTGTAAGGATACTGCCCGTATTTCGTCTCCATAAAATCGAGGGCTTTGTCCATGATTTCGGGGAGTTTTTGCCAGTTTTCGTCCGTCGTTTGGTCGCCGGGTTGGTACAAAAAGTGCAGCGTAACGCCGTCTTTTCTCGTGTAATGAATGTGCTTATAATTCGGATCTGCCGACCAGGCGAAATCGTGCACATTTTCGGCGACAAAGTGCCATTGCAGTTTTTCTTTGCCGGCGGTATTGACGGTCGTGCCTTCTTTTTCGTAGCCCATCCCGATTTCCTGCGGGTTTTGCAGGTTACCCGTTGCCCCCAAAACGTAGCCGGCGTCGATGTTGATTTTCACGTCATAAGTCCCGAAAATGCCGTAAAATTCACGCCCGATGTACGGATTGGCGTGCCAACCCATGTAGTCGTATTCTGCGGGGCGCGGGTACCATTGCGTCATCGACAAGTGAATACCCTCCGCATTATCGCGCCCGCTGCGGCGTATTTGTAAAGGCACCTGCGCGTTAAATTCCATGTCGAAAGTCACCGTTTCGCCCGGCAGTATCGGATCTAACAAATCGACCTCCAGCACCGTGCCTTCGACTTGATAAGGCAGCGATTTTCCTTTCATCAACAACTTCGTGACGCGCTGATAACCGATTTCGTCGTCTTTTAATTTAGAAATGCGGTCGCCTACTCTGCGATCCGGGTCTTTAATGGTGCGCGAACGCTCGTCCATCATCGAGCCGGGCTGAAAAGCATTGAAAAAGAGGTGATAAAAAAAGCGGTCGAGCGTATCGGGGCTGTTATTGGTGTAGCGCAAAGTTTGCGTACCCGTAAAGCGATTCGCCTCTACGTCCATGTCGATAGTCATGTCGTATGCAGCGGCTTGCTGCCAATAGGTGCGCTGAGCGTTTACGGAAATTGTAGTCAGAAAGAGAAATGCGAGAAGGATATTTTTCATTGTCTTTTTTAGATATTAAAATTTAAACTTTAGACGAAGTGAGAAGCCGTGTCACAGCTTTTGAATTTCGGTATTTTCATCGGCAAAAATATCGGACGATGACGTATCGAGCGGTCTGTATAAACGCGACCAATCGTTCCATCCGTATATTTTGGCGAGCAAAAATATAAAAATTACGGCAGCAATCAAGACCGCAATCGTCGAAAGGTGCACATCCAATTCTTTAATCGTAAAAAGCGCGGGCGTTTTCAATGCGGAAGCCGAAAAAGTCACCATCGTTGCCCCGTAAATGTTGTTGGCGGCGTGCACACCGAGTGCCAATTCTAAGCCGTCATCCATCAAGGTAATGATACCGAGCATCAAGCCGATACCGATGTAATTGACCATCATGATACCCGCGCCGTACTCCTGCACTTCGGGGTTAAAATAGTGAATACCGCCGAAAATAACGGAGGTCAGCAGCAGCGGCACCCACCGATTTTTCGCAGCAAGGCCGATGCCCTGCATCAAATAGCCGCGAAAAAACAACTCTTCAAACGAAGTCTGTATCGGCAGTAAAAAGAGCGCAATCAGCAGTAAAGGCAGGAATCGCGACAGCTCGAAATTGAGGATATAATTGTCGGGGTCGATAATGTAACCGATGATTTCATAAATGCCCATCAAACCAAACCACAGCCCCGCCCCGACTAATATTTTTCGATAATCAATGTCCGCACGCGGCGTAATCAACGTCTTGAACGGACGCTTGTGCACCACACGCATCATCCACCACAGCGCGAGAATACCAAAACCAAAGGAGGCAATCAACAGCACCAGACCGACCAAAGGGTCTAAACCGACGGCAGCGAAATCCATGCCCTCCGCAAATTCGGCTAAAGCCGTTTCCGTCTCCTCACCCTTCGGAACGGCGATGCCTACCCCTATCATCAGCGGTATCGCTCCGACCAATTGCCAGCCCAACAGCACGACAACAATCACGGCGACGTAAGACCAAAAGCCGTTTTCGCCTTGCATAGCGGCGCGGAAAAATCGGGAAGGGGTGTTTTTTATGTTCATAACTACTTTTTTATTTTCCTGCAATTTTTCATTTTTGTTGAGTCGTTGAATTGTTGAATCGTTGAGCGCGAAACACACAAAAGTCAAGCTGCGGGGCGGGGGTTCTCAACAATTCAACACCTCAACGATTCAACAAATTTCACTTCAAAGCCGCCTCCGCCTTCATCCTTTCCGCTTTCTCTTTTCCCAAATATCTGTCAATGCCCGCGTGCGCCAAATAGATAGCCGGCGTCAACGCAATTGCTACCGTTGCCTTGTAAAGATAATTCATCGTACCGACCGAAAAAAACAAATCCCACTCCCACGGCGGAGAGGTCAGCAACGCATTCCATCCCATATATTCCGAAAACTCGGGTCCGCCCTTGAAAGCCACGTACAGCACGACAAAGCTATCAATAAATTGAGAAATCAAAGTAGAACCCGTTGCTCGTAACCACACTTTTTGCTCACCCGTCATTTTTTTGATGCGATGAAAAGTAAAAACGTCGATGAGTTGACCGCCGAGAAAAGCCAACAAACTGCCGACAATAATCAGCAAACCCTGTCCGTACACCTTCCCGAAAGCCGCCTGCATATCGGGTACGCCCGCCGCTGCATTTTGTTCGACCCACCAGCCGGCAGGCTTTAAATCAATCGCTGAATAGACCACCAAAAAGGCGTATGCGATGAGACCGACCGTCAGCCATGACAAAAATTTCACGCCGCGCCGCCCGAAATATTCGTTGATGACATCGGTCATAATAAAGACGACCGGCCACAGCAGTACCCCCGCCGACAACTGCAAAGAACGCTCACTGCCGAAGATATTCCAATTCAAAGGCTCGATGCCGACACTGTCTTCCAAAGAAAAAATCTTGGCCCCGATAAACTCGGCGACGAGCGCATTGGCCACAAAAAAACCCGCCAGTATCAGGAAAAGGCGGGTTGCTTTGTCGTTTAAGATGTTGAAAATCATGCGGTTAGGAAATGTGGTTTACGTCTTTTGTCCGTTGTATTTTATGCAAATTTCTGCCTTCCGCAGAGACGTTGCACTGCGACGTCTTGCCCCGGAACGTGAAATTGACATCAGGTTTTCAAAATTTTTCGTAAAGAAGATTATTGTATGACTTGCCGGTTTCGTTTTTTCATGGCAAGACGTCCCGCCGGTACGTCTCTATCGAATACAGGAATTTATTTGGAAAAAAAATCCGCCCCAAATCCGCATTCTCCGCTAAATCCGCGTTTCTGACTATAAAATACGACATTTCAAGAAAAACAGTCGTACGCCGTCGGTAAATCTACACCGCTTCCGGCGCGTAAAATACCGAAACATCTTCAATTTCCTGCAAAACCACCGCTTTTTCCGCTTCCGTCTCCGCATCCGACCAATCGTAAAACTTTTGAAAATCCGCCAAAATCGCATCCAACGACGGCGCAATGCTTTTGATATTAAAATAAAGACGACCCGTGCGGCGATTCAAAAAATCCATCGGCTTCATCGTTAATTCATTTTTCAAACAAAAGTCTAATTCGGCGCGAAGGAGTGCCGTATTCGGTTCGTCGTCATAATTTTCCATCGCGGTCAGAATTTCATCGGATTGATTGCCGTAATTCGCCACCAAATAACGACCGTAGTAGCCGTCCAAACCTAATTTTTCCGCGTACTTTTCAATCTCGCTTTGGTAGCCCAAAACTTCTTGATAATCCGCAAAATCACCGCCCGCCAGCGGAATTTTGCGCGTGTGGCAATCTTTAAATTCGCGGTCTTGATTATCGTCGAATTTTTCGGCAATCAAATCCACGATACGTTCCGCCATTTTGCGATAGCCCGTCAGTTTTCCGCCGGCAATGGAAACCAAACCCGTTTTCGACTCAAAAATCTCGTCTTTGCGCGACATTTCGCTGCCCGATTTTCCTTCTTCAAAAATCAACGGACGCAGACCCGCCCAGCTGCTTTCCACATCGTCTATCGTCAGATCGACATCGGGAAACATTTTATTCGTCGCGTCCAAAAGGTAATCCACGTCATCCGTATTCGCCAACACGCGGTTGATGTCACCCTTATAAGGCGTATCCGTCGTACCCAAATACGTCACGCGCAAACGCGGAATTGCAAACATCATGCGCCCGTCGGGAATGTCGAAATAGACACTTTGTTTGAGCGGCAAACGGTCATGCGGCACCACGATATGCACCCCTTTAGAAAGAAAAAGGTGTTTGTTGGTCATCGACTTATCCTTTTCGCGCAGCGTATCGACCCAGGGACCGGCGGCAGAAACGACGTACTCGGATTGCATGGTAAACGCCTCGCCCGTCAATTCATCTTTAACATTGACACTTTCGATTTTTTTGTTTTCATCGTAATTAAAATCCGTTGCCGAGATGTAGTTCAAACTCAACGCGCCGTATTTCGCAGCCGTTTTGATAAGTTCCAAAGTCAGCCGCGCGTCGTCGGTGCGGTACTCGGCGTAGAGACCGCTGCCCTTGAGGTCGTGGGTGCGCAGCAGCGGCTCGGCTTCCATAGTCGCCTCCTTGCCGAGCATGACGCGGCGATCGTCGCCCTTCACATCGGCGAGCATATCATAGACCTTGAGACCGATAGAGGTGCCGATTTTGCCGAAAGTACCGTCTTCGGTCAACGGCAGCAGCATCTTTTCGGGCAGCACCAAATGCGGGGCGATTTTGTGTACCGTAGCGCGTTCCAGTCCGACTTCGCGCACCAGTTTCACTTCAAATTGCTTCAGGTAACGCAGTCCGCCGTGAATGAGCTTAGTGGATTTACTGCTCGTGCCCGCCGCAAAATCTTTCTTCTCCAACAGAGCCACCGACATACCGCGCGAAGCTGCATCGAGGGCAATGCCCGCCCCGGTCACGCCCCCGCCGATAATGATGAGGTCGAATTTTTTGTTCTTAAATTTGTCAATGACTTGGGGACGATTTTTGGCAGCGAGTGCGTTCATTTCTTGTAGATTAATTTGAAGAGAATTAGAAAGTGTAAAACATACACTTCGTAAAAGAGTTCTCAATTATTGTCGTTAATCGTCAAGAATCAAGGAAACGTTTCGCGGTACGCGGGAATGTTCCGATTTTTGACGCACAACTTAAAATCTAAACATGAAAAATATACTTTTCCTCTCTCTCCTGCTGACTTTCATCTGTTTTGCCTGCGAAGACGAAGCGGATGATTTTGTCCCCGATTTCGGCTACGACTACTACCCCCTCGGCGTCGGCGAAATGCGGCATTTCAACGTCGATACGGTTTATTTTTCTACCGCAAATCCGCGTTTCGATACCGTGCGCTCGCAAATTCGGGAAATTATTACGGGCACTTTGCTGAATAACAACGGCGACACCCTCTACCGCGTCGAGCGTGCGGAGCGAAAAACGGATGCCGATGCCTTTGCAATCACGGACATTTACACGGAAGAATTGAGCAATTTCAACATCTATCGCTCGGAAGAAAATCTGCGCTTCCTCAAACTGCCCTTGCCGCCGACCGTCAATAAGACTTGGGACGGCAACGCCGAAATACCCGACGACAAATCGGTTTCCGTTGCCGGTGAAAATATCGAGATGTTTAAATCGTGGGATTACCGCATTTTGAGTCGCGGCGAAACGGAGGAAATCGGCGGACAAACCTTCGACGACGTGCTCACCGTGCAACTCGCCGACAGCGACAGCGAAATCGAATACCGCTACGGCATCGAAAAATATGCGCGCGGCACGGGTTTGATTTACAGAGAGTTATGGATTTTGGACACGCAATGCAAAGGCTGCTGCAATGCGCCGGACGGCACGATTCCGTTGGAATGTACGGAGCTGCCGTGGGAATTGCGGGCGGATGAAGGGTTTATAATGCGGCAGGTGATTGGGGATTAAAAAAAACAGGAACAACATTTCTCAACGCTATTCCTGTTTTCATATCAATCTCAATTATCTAAAAGGCATATCCCAAACTCAAATTTAGGCGCGGCAGAATGCCCTCCCGCCAATCGTTGAGCGTCTCGAAGGCGTCGGCGGTTTTGGGGTTGGAAGTATCGAAATTCGGTAAATTACCGAACTCGTATCTGCCCGCTCCGATGTTAAAATCGAAAGTGAAGCCGCCGCTGCCGACTTTTTGCCAACCGAGCATCAAACCGTAAAAAGTCAGGTCGGTCGGTACGGTCAACAAAATGTTGAAGCGTGCCGTACCCGAAGCGTCGGACTCCGTATAGATTTTCCTGCCCGAAGCCTCGATGACGCGAAAAGTGTAGAACCCGCCGAGGTACAAGCCGTTCAGCGCGGCTTTTTCGGAAGAGGTATAGTAACGCGCTTCACCGCTGACGCCCGTCGAGGCGTTGAGCAAAGTGATATGCGCAAAATCGCCTTCCGCATTGCCGAAATCAAACTCGGGGGTGTATAAGTACGCCGCCGACAAAGAAAATTTATCGCCGAGGGCACGCTCGAAACCGAGATTGAACGGAGAAAACAGATTGGTTTTGAAAACGTTTTTGCGCGACTTATCCGCCTTGTCTGCCTGCGCAAAACCCGTTTGTCCGCAGAGCAGCAGCAGTACTGTCGCCGCAAGTTTTAATAGTTTCATCAGATAAAATTTTCGGGGTGAACGGTTAGTTTTTCGGACGGTAACTCATGGTTACCAATACGCTGAAGTCCAAACCGGGCGCGGTGCTCAGGTCTTCTTCGGCGGTCAATGCGTAGTCGAGACGCAGGGCACCGCCGTTGCTGATTTCGTCCGCGAAGTCCTTTTCGGTCAGTTGCGTATTCGGAAAATCATCGCTCGGCACCGCCAAAACTTCCGTCCGCTCGCACAGTGCATCCAACAGCGCACCGGACGCGGATTGGGTCACGGCGTCGATACCCGGCATGGCAACCGAGACGGTCAAATCAGACAATTTTCGGCATTGTTCGGTATTGATTCTTGCCGTCACGCCGTTGATGCGGAAGGTCAGCAGTTCGTTGCGGTCGAGGTCGATGCCGTAGTTTTCGCGCAGCTCTTCGGCGAGCGGAAAAGTCTTGGTATCTGTCCACGTTTCGCCGGCATCCATGGCATTGGAGCGCACAAAAGTACGATCGAAAGCGATTTCGGTAACGATGCCTGTGTCGGGGTCAATGGTGCGACAAGAAAAAAGGTTGAGCAACAAAAAGGCTGCTCCGAGGAAAAGAGATAGATTTTTCATTTTGGTAATGAAGGTTTATTAGTGAAAAAAGGAGTCGATGCTCTTGTTTCAGGGGGAGAAACAAACGCAATCGAACATAACGCCGCACATAGGTATTTGCAGCCTCCGTGCGGATTAGTTCGTCATTTATAGCAAAGGTAAATCTGTAAGAGTAGAATTGTGCTTGGTTTTCGGAGTATTTTA
>JAHDCG010000076.1:8385-29390 GCA_020629965.1 Saprospiraceae bacterium
TTTATCTTTTCAAAATATACGTCTATCGACCTTTTAATCACCCGTAAACTTCCCCTTTCGCCGCCTGCAAAGTATTCATCAATAATGAAGTCACCGTCATCAGACCCACGCCGCCCGGCACCGGGGTAATGAAACTCGCCTTCGGTGCCACATTCTCAAAGTCCACGTCACCGACCACGCGGTAGCCGCGTTTGCGGGTGGCGTCTTCCACGCGATTGATGCCGACGTCGATGATGATAGTGCCTTTTTTCACCATGTCCGCCGTCACGAAATTAGGGATGCCGATGGCGGCAATGATGATGTCTGCTTTCAGCAAAATATCTTTCAAATTGCGGGTGCGGCTGTGCGTGATGGTCACGGTGGCATTACCGATTTTGGCTTTGCGCGACATCAAAATACTCATCGGCGTACCGACGATATTACTGCGACCGACGACCACGCAGTGCAGACCCGAAGTCTCGATTTTATACCGCTCCAACATCTGTATAATGCCGTAAGGCGTGGCGGGCAGGTACGAAGGCAAGCCCAAAGACATACGCCCTACGTTGACGGGGTGAAAGCCGTCCACGTCTTTTTTCGGGTCGATGGCGAGGGTCACTTTGAGTTCGTCGATGTGCTTGGGCAGGGGCAGTTGCACGATGAAGCCGTCCACGTCGGGGTCGTTGTTCAGGTCTTCGACGATTTGCAAAACTTCGGCTTCCGTTGCTTCCGCCCCGCGCTCGATGAGCGTGGATTTAAAGCCCACTTGCTTACAGGATTTGACTTTCGACTGCACGTAAAACTGACTCGCGGGATTGGCACCGATCAACACTGCGGCGAGGTGCGGCGTTTTCTGTCCGTCCGCCTTCATGTCTGCGACATCGCGGGCGATTTCTTCTTTAATTTGCTTGGAAAGTAATTTACCGTCGATTAACTGCATGGTGTCGAATTACGATGTACGATTTACGATGTACGAAAGCCCTGTTCTCGGACGCTTGTTGTTACCTCGATTTTTGTACAAGTTATTGGTTATTTGTTTTCCTTTTATTCTCCTCAACTCGTTACTCTCTACTCTCCGCTCTCAACTGTTCACCTCTCACCTCTCCCCTTCTCAGCTATCTCCTCACTTCTCGAAAACCTTCGTCATCTCCTCCTTCGCCCTTTCCGCCGTCAAATCAAAATGACAGGGCACGACCGAAGCGTAGCCTTGCGAGAGTGCCCACACGTCGGTGTCTTTGCGTTGGTCGTGATTGATAAATTCGCCGGTAAGCCAGTATAGATCTAAGCCGCGCGGGTTGTCCATCTTTTGGAAATTTTCGACCCAGCGGGCATCGGCTTGGCGACAGATTTTGATGCCTTTAATTTCGTCGGCAGGCAGCTTGGGTACGTTGACATTCAGCAGATTAGAGTGCGGAATGCCGTTTTCCAATACGTGCTTTATCATCTCACGCGCTATTTTTTGCGCACCCGAAAAATCGGCTTCCCACGAGAAATCCAACAAAGAAAAACCGATAGCGGGAATGTTTTCCATTGCCGCTTCCATCGCAGCCGACATGGTGCCGGAGTAGAGAATATTCGAGCTGACATTGGAGCCGTGATTGATGCCGGAAACACACAAATCGGGCGCCTTATCTTTCAGTACTTCAAACTTCGCCAACTTCACACAATCAACCGGCGTACCGCTGCATTCGTAGGCTTCGATTCCGTCGAATACATCTACCTTTTTCAAGCGTATCGGGTCTTCCAAGGTCACCGCGTGTCCCTTGCCGGACTGCGGAGAGTCGGGCGCGACCACCACGACCGTACCGAATTCTTTGGCGACTTCCACCAGGTTTTTGATGCCGGGTGCCGTGATGCCGTCGTCGTTGGTGACTAAGATTACGGGTTTCTTCATTTTTGGCTGTTTAAAGGTTTAGGCGTTTAATCGTTAAAACGGGGTGCTCGATTTTGCCGCAAAGGTAGGTGTTTTTGCGTGACCCGGAAGGGCTTTTTTTGTTGAGGAAATAAAACTTAATTCGTTTTTTACTTGCGTTTTACACTGCCCAAAACTTTTATTTAGGGCTAATGTTGTACTTTGCAAATCCGTTATTGGGGCGGAAAATCTTACGAAAAATTACTAAGGTGTCTGACGCTGACTTATGAGAAATCAGAACATTTAGGTTTTAAAACAGGTCGATGAGAAAAAAGCGTCTGACACCGTTACTAAGAATTACGACAGTGTCAGACGCTGCTCTTTCTTTGGTGTATGTTTGATAAAACTTGATACTCGGTTTCATTTTTGAGGAGAGCGTCAGACACCTTAGAGCAGAAAAAAAATACATTCTATGAAAAATTTCGGAAAAACAGGCGTTTTGGTAGTCAACCTCGGTACGCCCGATGCGCCCGATTATCCGTCGGTCTATCGTTATCTGCAAGAGTTTTTGACGGATAAGCGTGTGATTGATATTCCGTGGCTGCCGCGTAATTTATTGGTACGCGGGGTGATTGCGCCGTTTCGCAGTAACAGTTCGGCGAAGTTGTACAAGATTTTGTGGACGGAAAACGGCTCGCCTTTGAAGTATTACGGAGAGCGTTTGGTCGAAGAATTGCAGCCGCTTTTGGGAGAGGAATATATCGTAGAATTGGCAATGCGCTACCAATCGCCCTCAGTCGAGTCGGCGATTGACAAACTTCTGGACCGGCAAGTCAGCGACATTATCGTGCTGCCTTTATTTGCCCAATATGCCTCCGCGACGACGGGTTCGGTACACGAGGAAGTGATGCGCATTTTACTGCAAAAGCAGGAAATACCGAGCGTGCGGATGATAAATTCGTATTACGATTACGAGCCGATGATTGACGTATATGCGGAAAACGGTCGTAAATTCGACCTTAACAGTTACGACCATATTTTGTTTAGTTTTCACGGTCTGCCGCAGCGACAATTGAAAAAAGCGGACTCCTGCGATTACTGCTTAAAGACCGAAGATTGCTGCCAAACCATGTCGATTAAAAATCAATTTTGCTACTCGGCACAGTGTCACGCCACGGCAAAAGCCATCGCCGCAAAAGTCGGTCTGACGGAGGACGATTACACGGTGACTTTCCAATCGCGTCTCGGTCCCGACGCTTGGGCGCAGCCTTATACCATCAAAGTCATCGAGGAGTGGGCGAAGGAAAAAAATGCAAAAAAACTGCTCGTTTTCAGTCCCGCTTTTGTCTGTGATTGTCTGGAAACCATCGTCGAAATCGGCACGGAATATCAGGAAGAATTTGAAGAATGGGGCGGCGAACACATCGACCTCGTGCCTTCCTTAAATGACAACCCGGATTGGATTAAAGCAGTGGCGGATTTGGTGCGGATGAATGATGTGAGACGGTTGACGGTCACTGCGTTGACGGTTGACGGTTGACGGTTGCCCGACGCCTAACTCAGGCGCATATAACCGGCTGCTTTTTTATGAAATTAATTTAAAATACAGAGTCGCAGTGCTGCCTATTGATAACTGACAACCGACAACCAACTATGAACTACCAAGAAATACTTAAAGACCTCAAAGCCGGTAAATACAAACCGATTTATTTCTTGCAGGGCACGGAGCCTTATTTTATCGACACGGTAGCGGATTACATTGAAAAAAATGCGCTGACCGATGCCGAAAAAGGCTTTAACCAGACCGTGCTGTACGGTAAAGACAGCGAGGCGATGACCGTCATCGACAATGCGCGCCGCTACCCGATGATGGCGCAGCGGCAAGTGGTGATGCTCAAAGAAGCGCAGGAGATGCGGAGTTTCGGGGACTTGCTGCCATACATTCAAAAGCCCTCGCCGACAACGGTTTTGGTGATTTGCTACAAGCACAAAAAGGTGCGGATGAATACCAAAATCGGCAAGGCGTTGAAAGATAACGCTGTGGTTTTGGACGCCAAGGCTTTGTATGACAATCAGGTGCCGGACTGGATTATGAGTTATTTGCGCGGTAAAAAACTGTCGATTTCGCCGGCGGCGGCAGCGCTGACTGCGGAATATTTGGGGACGGATTTATCGAAAGTGGCGAATGAATTAGACAAACTTGCCATCAACTTGCCCGCCGGCACCAACGTCACCGAGCAGCACATCGAAGACAATATCGGTATCAGTCGGGAGTATAATGTTTTTGAATTACAAAAAGCCATTGCGGGTCGTGACGTACTGAAAGCCAACCGCATCGTCAACTATTTTATCAGCAATCCGCGCAAAAATCCGTTGGTGTTGACGGTAGGTTCTTTGTTTAATTTTTTCAGCAAGTTTTACGTTTATTTGTCGATTAAAAATTTATCCGAGCAGGAAATTTTGCAGAAGATGAGTATGCGGAGCAGTTGGTTTTTGCGCGAATATAAACTGGCGGCTCGCAACTTCTCGAAGCCCTACTGCGAGCGCGTCCTCTCCGTGCTGCGCGAGTACGATTTGCGCTCCAAAGGCATTCATTTGAGCGAAAATACTTCGGACAAGGAAAAGGGAGAAGTGACCCCGGAAGCGGAACTGCTGCGCGAAATGGTTTGGAAAATCCTACATTGAAAGGGTTGGGAAGTTGAGGGGTTGGGAGGTTAGGGTCACAGGTGGTTCTTATCTTTTTGATAAATTATTTTTTTTGCTGTAAGAAACTGATTTACAGACACTTATCTCTTGTTTCAAAATTATTTTCATTTTTTTCAAAAAAGCTGTGACCGTTTTTCGGGACTGCGTCTTTATGTCAACTTTGCAAAAATTGCGAAGATTTTAAACTAACATTTTCACCCTTTTAATTTAAAATCACGATGACTAAAGACGAAAAAAGAAACCTCGCACGCAAAAACGCGGAAGCACAAAAAGCAGCTAAAAAAGCAGGTCGCACTTCCGCACAAGCCAACGCCGCAGCTAACAACGGCAACAAAAAAGGCAAGTCTCTCGTGCCGCAATCCAAAGCGAAGAAATAGTTTGCTTTTTTTCCCAAAAACCCTTTGACACCTCGGTACTGCCGAGCGGTAATTTTATCGGGTTGAAAACAAGTTTTTAACCGAATTATCGCTCGGCGGTACACCCTTTCCACCCTTTTAATTTACACCCTGATGACTGCTGTACAATTCGAAAATGAATACCGCACTATCCAAAGCCCGCTCTACGGTTTTGCCATGAAACTGACCCGTAATCGCGACCGCGCCGACGATTTGATGCAAGATACTTTTACCAAAAGTTTTTCGCACCTGACGAGTTTTCAGGACGGTACCAACCTCAAAGCCTGGATGTCCACTATCATGCGCAACGCGTTTATTAACGACTACCGCAAGCAAACGACCCGCAACAAATACCTGCAACCGATGGAAAGCGGCGGCGGCTGCGAGTCTGTCCTCATCGGAGAAACGGCAAATTCTTCCTTAATGATGGAAGAACTCAACGAGATTATCTCAACTCTCAATCCGACTTACAGCATTCCTTTTATGATGTACTACGAAGGCTTTCAGTACCACGAAATCAGCGATAAACTGAACAAACCTCTCGGTACGATTAAAAGCCGCATTTTTACGGCGCGTAAGTTACTGAAAGATGCGGTGCAAGAACGTTTCGGCGAAAAATCGGAGGTGATTGCGGATTATTTGTGAGTGGAGAGTGGAGAGTGACGAGTGGAGAGCAGTTAAAATTTGTCCGTAACAATCCCGTTTTCAAAATTAAAAAGGAAGTCCGCACAGCCTGCAGACTTCCTTTTTTTTACGTAAACGAAAACCGCCTCTCTCCTCTCTCCTCTTCCCTTTTCTCCTCTCTCCTCTTCCCTTTTCTCCTCTCCCCTCACTACAATTCCAGCAGCCCCTCCGGCAAATCCATCACAATCATGCTGCCTTTTGCGTCGATGTCTTCGATTAGTGTATCGTGCAGCGGTATCAGCAACTCTTTTCCGCGAAAAGTCACCTGCGCCATTTCCTGCTGCGGCATCTCGATGACTTCTTCGATTTTTCCGATTTCGCCCTCCGTCAAATCCACAATTTTGTAACCCGTGTAGCGGCGGTAGCGCGAGGTGTCGTTCAAATCCTGCGGAATACTGCGCTCTTCCGTTTTCAGTACATCGGCGAGTTGCAAATACATTTGCTTGGCGGTGTATTTCACGGCTTCGTCGCTGCTGTCGATGTCTTCAAAATGTACGAGCGGACTGCCCGTAAAACGGATATTTTCTACGGCAAAGGGCACTTTTCCGCCGTCGATGTCCAAAAAAACAAACTCGGTGTTGAGAAAATCTTCGGTAAATTCTTCGAAGAGATGTACTTTCAGTTCGCCCTCGGTGCCGTGTGCTTTTTTGGTGCGCCCGATGTGGATGAAGGAGTTTTTTTGCATAGCTTTAAAATTGCGTTTTTCCTTTTGAACGCAAAAGTACAACACCCGACGAGCATAACCGCGCTTTTTTTATCTGCAGCGAAAAAACAAAAACGGTCAATAAAATCACTCGCCGGTCGATAACTGTCAACCGTCAACTTATTCGCATCCTAAATGCGACTTAGACATCGGGTCATTATTCGGAAAACAATTGCCCGACAACACGGAAGACGGCACGTAGCGGCGCAAATTGTCGTCATATAAGGCATGGGTCAAAAATGCTGTCAGGTCGTCGATTTGTGCGGCGGTCAGGTTTTGCGGCGTGAATGCTTCCGCCAATTGTTCCTGCGGCACGCGATGATTTTCCGCAACCGCATTATTTTTATACTCCACGACTTCTTTTAAAGTCCGAAAGCCCGAGCCGTGACCGTAAAACGGCGAGTCGGCGAGATTATAAAGCTGCGGGACCTTGAATTTGTAATCATCCTCGGCATTGCCGGTAAATGCGCCGCGCCCGCGATTGTCGGTGAGTTCGCTGTCGGCTCTGAAAGTTTCCTCGGGGCAATCACCCAAATTGTTCATACCCAAAGCATGAAATTCCATAGAATTCAAAGCCGGTCCGGTATGACAATCCACACAGTTCGCACTCTCGAAAAAGACCAATGCACCGCGTTTCTCGCTGTCGTTCATGGCGGTTAAATCGCCGCGCAGCCACTTTTGAAACGGTGCTTCGTTGCTGTGCAAAGTGCGTTCGTAAGCAGCAATCGCCAGACCCGCCGTTTCTTCGGTGTAGCGTTCTTCTTCGTCAAAATCGGGAAAAGCCGCGTTGAAAAAATCACGGTACAGCCGAGTAATTTCATCGGCACCGTCCACGCGCTGACGGTGTACGCCGAGACCCGCAATAGCCTGCGTTTCCGTGCCTTCGTAGCCCAAATGGTTGATGGCTTTCGGGGTGTCTTCCGTCCAGTTCGCTTCGGTACCTTCGTTCATTGCCGTCGCACCGAACTGACCGTTCCACAGCATATTTTTTTGATAAGCGACGTGCAAAACCGTCGGACTGCGGAAGGGCTGTGCGTCCGGTTCGTCGTTGCGATAGACAATGCTGCGGCTGCGTCCTTCACCCTTAATGCCGATGCCGATACCGCCGTCGCCGAGTCCCTGCACGCGCCCCGCCTGAAAGCCCGCTTCCGCAAAATGACAGGAAGCACAGGAATAAGTGCCTGCGGCAAATTCGTGTTTGGGAGCCAATGCCAAGCCCGTTTCGTGGAAAAGCATTTGCCCTAATTCCGTTTTTTCTTTGGTAAGCGGATTGCGCGGGTCTTGCGGAATATTCGCGTAATCGTCGCTGTCGGGCATTTTGAAGAAGTCTGCACCCTGTGCCCCGCCGGCGTTTTGCAGGGCGGCGGTCAGGCGTTCGTCCAAAATATTTTCTTCCGTTCCGGGGGTGTCCTTTTGACAGGAAGCAACCGTCAGCAAGCAGCAGACAGCTACGGCTAAATTTCTCAATTTAGTCATTCTGTGTTATCTTTTATTGGTTTGAAATCAAGTCGCGCAGGAGGCTTAAATTTTCATTCGGTCTTTGAAAAAAAATGTACAGGAAAGTCCGAATCATCCGTTCGGAAAGGCAGTTTATTGTTTGTCAAGTAATGCTCTGCAAGAACCTTGCTAAAATGTGACGGCGGGCCGCAAGTCTTAAAAAAAGAAGATAAACAACAAAGTTTTGACGGTGAATTTACGATTTAAACCGAGTATCCGACCGCTTCAACAACTCAACGACTCAACAAATATTAAAATCCGCTCACATCGTCATCCGGATTGCGCGGGTCGCCGACGGTGCTCAATTTCCCGTCTTCCGTGACCATTATCGCCTTGACCAAACCCAATCTTTTATTCGGAGCAATCTCGTGTCCGAGTTGTTTCAGAGCAACGGTATCGAGCGGCGTATCGGTTTCGGTCATCACGACATTCGGCAGCCATTGATGGTGAAAACGCTTGGCGGCAATCGCCTCCGGCAAGGTCATATCAAACTCCGCCACATTGATAAAAACCTGAAAAACCGACGTGATAATCGTACTGCCGCCGGGCGAACCGAGTGTCATAAATAACTCTCCGTCTTTTTCGATTATCGTCGGGGTCATGCTGCTGAGCATGCGCTTGCCTGGTTCGATTTTGTTGGCTTCGGCACCGACGAGACCGAAATAATTCGGTACACCCGGTTTGGCGGAAAAGTCGTCCATTTCATCGTTGAGAAAAAAGCCCGCGCCGTTGACGATGACTTTTGAGCCGTAGTTTAAATTCAGCGTCGTCGTCACCGAAACCGCATTTCCCGCCGCGTCGATGACAGAGGTGTGCGTGGTCTCGAAACTTTCAGGCAGCAGATTTTTATTACCCGCCAAAATACTGTCGCTCGGCGTGGCTCGCGTAGCCGAAAAATCACTCATTCTGCCGCGAACGTACTCCGGGTCGAGCAGCGTATCCAAAGGCACGGGATAAAAATCGGAGTCGCCCAAAAACTCGGCGCGGTCGGCGTAGGCGCGGCGTTCTGCTTCGACGATGAGGTGCGTCGCCTCCGCAGAGTTGAAACCGTAATCGGCGAGCGGATAATCTTCTACGGCTTCCAAAATTTGCATCAACGCCACTCCCCCGCTGCTCGGCGGCGGCATGGAAATGATGCGGTAATTTTTGTAATCGCCGATGAGCGGTTTGCGTTGTTTGGCTGCGTAATTATCGAGGTCGGCTTGGGTTATCAGTCCGTTGCCGCTTTGCATTTCGGCTAAAATGAGGTCGGCGGTTTTGCCTTGATAAAAGCCCGCCGCTCCGCTTTTTTCGATGCGTTCCAGAGTCGCTGCCAAATCTTTTTGCACCAATAAATCGCCCGTTTTCCACTCCGCTTTTTTAAGAAAAGGCGTGTTTTTTTCGGCGTTATATTTCAGAAAATCTTCCTTGTAAGTATTCAATCGCTCCGCCTCGGCTGCCGTTATTCTAAAGCCTTGCCGCGCATAGCGCAAAGCCGGCTGCAGCAAATCTCCGAAACTTATGCCGCTGCCGTAATGCCGGTGTGCCGTCGCCATACCTGCTACCGTACCGGGTACGCCTACGCTCAAATGCCCGTCGCGACTGATGCCGTCGATGACGTTGCCGAGGCTGTCGAGGTACATATCCGCCGTCGCCGCTGCGGGTGCTTTTTCCCGATAATCCAAAGCCGCACTCTCCCCCGCCGCCGTGCGAATGACCATAAAACCGCCTCCGCCCAAATTTCCCGCGCGCGGACACACGACCGCGAGGGCAAATTGCGCAGCCACCGCCGCATCGACCGCATTTCCGCCCGCCCGCAAAATTTCTTTGCCCGCTTCCGACGCCAAAGGATGCGCCGTGACAACCGCCGCAGAGTCAAATACCGCTTGCTGTTGTGTCGCATAATCGACTCCCGACGCGGCTTTTTGACAGCCGAATTGTGTCAAAATAAGAGCCGTAAAAATAATTCCGGCAAGGTATTGGAAATGAAGATTAGTGTAAGTCAAACGACGGTTTTGATTTAATTTGCAAAAATAAAAATATATAACTGTTTGGTATAGTGTTTGGAATGTTAGGATTGAGACGTTAAATATTAGATTTTAGATGTTAGACTTCACCCCTTAAAAACTCAAGATATTAAGTTTGGTTAATTATTTTCATGGTTATGTTGTAGTGTCTTTTGCTCCGCAAAAGACACTTTTTTTTACTCTTTACTCACAACTCGCCGCTCTCTACTCCTTACTCCTCAAAGTAAAATCCGGCGGCAAAATATTCTTAAAATGCCCGTTCATCTGTGCCTTTTTGCGCAGCATTTCGGTTTCTTCAACTATCGGCACGAGTTTGTCGAGGTGTTCTAAAATAAACTCCAGGCGACCGTACTCATCGGTGATGGCTAAAATTTCGTACTCCTGCTGCACATTGCAACCGATATGATGCGCGATGTCGTAGGAACGCAACTCACTGACATCGGCGGGTACGTTCTTTTTGATGCCCAGTAAATCGTAAAGTTTTTCAACCTGTCGAAGGACTTTATTACCGAGAATAATATCGGTTTCGGTGTCGGTATTCATGCGCTCGAAGGCGGCGGCGGCGTAGAGTTTATCGGGGGCTTTGTCAAAAAATTCTTTGATTTTGAAAATACCCGTACCGCGCGTTTTGACGTCCATTTCTCCGTTACTGAATACCTTTTCGATGCTCACCAGCTCGACTTCGGTGCCGATGGGCATGACGCGATTGTCGATAAAAGCGGGAATGCCGAAGGTCGTGCCGCTTTCCGATACTTCGTTGATGAGCTGACGGTAGCGCGGCTCGAAGATGTGCAGGTTGAGTTTTTCGCCGGGATAGACGACTAATTGGAGCGGGAATTGAGGCATTAAATTCATGTGATAAGGCTGTGTTGACAGGTTCGATAAATTATCATTATTGCAAATGAACCAACTATTTTCGGGATTTCAAAGGTCGTTTTGCATTTTTGTAAATTCTCATATCAATAATTCCAAAAGTTCTGTTTTTTCCGTTACTTTGCGTCAAACATTTTGTTCTTTAATTTGTCCTTTAAAGACAAAACAGTATTTCAAATAAAACAGACAAACATGAAAATCAGACTTCTCTCCGTAGATGCTCAACGCCCCGACCGCCGCGCCATCGCTAAAGTTATCGAAGAACACGCCGACGGCATCGACTCCGGCACCGCAACGGAATACACCGGTTACCTTTTAGAAGGCAGCCCGATTGACATCGAAGTGTCGGATAACGAAAGCTCGGCGTTTAGAGCTTTACGCAAAAACGATATCGATTACGAAATTATCGAAGAATAACGGTGGTTGGTGGACGGTAGTTGGCAGAGCTGTTAAGTGCTGCAATGGATGAAAATTTAAAAAGTTTTAAGCTCGAATAAAAAGCAGGTTTGGCAAATAATTTTTGGCTAATTGTTTTAAATTTGATGAAAAATTTTTTTCAAAAATTCAATTTTCTGACCATTAGAGAGAACTTAACAGCTCTGCGGTAGTTGGTGGACGGTTCGGTAATTTTTGCCTATTGCCCTGTTAAATCTCAAATGCGGATTTTTTTTGACTAATAACCACCTTCCGTTTCATTTATTACTCGCTGCTTTTCACTCACAGGGTGACTCACCTGTCTCTCAAGAAAGTCACCTTTTGAGTGAAAAATACTCCATTAACAGTTTAGCCTACGCTTCCGTTTTGTTTTTTACTCACTACTTTTCACTCTCAACTCTCTACTCTTTGTCATGAGCAAAAATTTACAAATCGTTCTGCGCTGCGCCGGTATTGCCCTCGCGGCTCTTTTAGTTTGGAACAGCCTTGCCTTTTTATATACCTCTCTGACCACCGACTTGGGTGATAATTGGAGTTTTCAATACAAACACGGTGCATTTTCCGTCAACGGAACGCCCGTCGGTTTGCCGTGGGGCGAAATGCGCACGACGCTCTTTGTACTGATGATGTTTTTGTGGCTGCTGTCGCGCAATTATCGGCAGGGAAATTTTGAGTGATGTTTATTTGTTGATTCGGTTATTTGTTTATTTGCTTCGAGCACTCTCAACAAATAAACGCATCAACAGATAACCAAATAAACACTTCGTCAAATTTCCTCCACCCTCACCTTCCTTTTTTTCACCCGCGCGTTATTCGTATGCTTGATGACGTGTGCCTTGCGGTCTTTTTTAACTGCGACAAAGGCGCAATCTTCCTTCAATTCGATAATGCCGAGTTCGTCTTTTTTCAAATCTCCCTGCTTAAAAAACAAGCCGGCGAGGTCTCCCTTGGAGATTTTATCGCGTCTGCCGCCCGAGACGAAAAGCGTTGTCCACGGCGAGGGTTGCGGCGGGTCGGCTTCCGTGAGTTTAAAAACTTCTTTGGTTTCGATAAAATCGGGCAGGGTTTCTTCAGTCCGCTTCAGCACGTAAGCCGTGCCCTCGTTGTGCATCCGGGCGGTACGACCGTTGCGGTGCGTAAATTCTTGTGCGCGCAGCGGCAAATGGTAGTGAATAATAAATTTGATTTCGGGCACGTCAATTCCCCGTGCTGCGAGGTCGGTCGCCAGCAAAATTTGGTGCGTGCCGTTGCGAAATTTAATAAGTGCGCGCTCCCGGTCTTTTTGTTCCATGCCGCCGTAAAATGTGCCGTGCGGTATGTCGTTGGCTTTCAAAAAACCGCTGACACGACGGATGCTGTCTTTGAAATTAAGAAAAATAATACCCGGTTGATTGCCGAGATTGGAGAGCAAATCGAGCAGCGTCTGCAGCTTGTCCTTTTCGGGCGAGAGCACGAGTTTGACGCTCAACTTTTTCACGCCGTCATCCAAAAAGTTGATGACTTCGGGATTGTCTAAATCGACAAATTTCGGCACGGGTGCGTCCTGAGTCGCCGAGGTCAACACTTTCTTTTTGACATTCGGCAGAGCCGCCAAAATTTCGCTCATCTCCTCCTCAAAACCGATTTCCAGTGATTTATCGAACTCATCGAGCACTAAAAAAGCGATATGCTCGGCGGTAAAAGTGCCGCGCCGCAGGTGGTCTGCCACGCGCCCGGGCGTACCGATGAGCACGGCGGGGCGGTGTTTGAGCGCGGTTTTGTCTTTAGAAAAATTGCGACCGCCGTACACCGAGTTAATTTTAAAACCCGCTCCCATTTCGCGCGTCACCTGCTCGATTTGGATGACTAATTCGCGCGAAGGCGCAATGATAAGGGCTTGAATTTCTTCAATATCCTGGTCGAGTTCCGCGACAACGGGCAGCAGGAAAGCGAGCGTTTTACCCGTCCCGGTCGGTGACAGCAGGATTACTTCCGAGCGTGAATGCACGGCGTGTTGCGCGGCGAGTTGCATCGGGTTGAGTTGCTCGATTCCGAGCTTTTCAAGTATTTTTTTCTGATTCTTTACCTTATTCGACATACGGCAAAGGTACGCGATTCAGTCTCAATTCGCGCCCCAAATCCAAGTCAAATTTACCTCCGCACTGTTTCCCAAAAATACGACATCGGGCTGAAACGGATAATCGTAACCCGCCCCGATTTGCAGTCTGCGGTCGCCGTATCTGCCGACGATAATGCCCGCCTCTAAGTGCGCCGTCAGTGCCGTATTCATACCCGCGCCTACCCAAAACAGGTCGTCGTATTGGTAACGAAAATTGAAAACGGAGAGCAGCGGCAGACCGGGTGTGTAGCCGGTTTGATTACTGATTTGCAGAAAAGAAGATTCGTATTTGTTGGTGTAAAAAATAACGCCCGCATCGGTGATAAAATGCGACACGTTGTTGATTGTCAATGCATTATCTGCATTTTGAAAAGTGCTGCGCGTACCTAAAAGATAAGGTGCGGACAACCCGGCGTAAAAGCGATTTTTAAATTTATACTGCAAACCGAAGCCGACCGTCGGGGACATATCGGTCAGGTTTTCGCCGCTGCGAATGAGGTCGCCCGGCTCGGCAAACCGGATGCCGGCGGGCTTGATGCGGTATTGATTAATGCCTGCGGAAATGCCCGCGTTCAGACTTTGGCTGCGGTCGATTTTCAGGCGATAACGAAAGGTTCCTCTGACTTCGCTGCGCGCGATTGCTCCCGTTTTTTGATTAAAGACATGTACCCCGAAACCGTAATTTTTGTACTCGGGATAGTAATCGAAATTACCGATTTGGGTCTGCGGCGCGTCTTCCGTACCGAGCCACTGTTGTCGGTGCGCGAGGTGGAGACGGAGGTTAAAAAACTCGTCGCGGAAGTAATTTTGAAACTCCGACGCAGGGTTTAAGATGCCGCCGGCGTCGCGGTATAAGGTAAACGGCGTTTGTTGCTGCGCGAAGAGCGGGCAGGTTAAAAGGAAGAGAAAAACGACGAGAAGCGATTTCATAGCGGAAATTTGAGCGAAGAAATAACGGGAAATTGCGGGGAGCGCAAAAGGAGGGTAAATTACAAAGTAAAGGTAGGATATTTGCCGGGGAAAGTCTCCAAAAGCAATATGGAATGGCTGTTTGCGGGGATGCGGACCGGAGAGGTAAACCCGGAAGGTGTCTGACGCTGTCCTCGAACAAATGCTTGTGCTTCAAATAATTACCGATTTGGTAAGCAAGAAAAGCGTCTGACAGGGACACATAAAAATCGGTGTCAGACGCTTTTCTTGCTAAATATTGGTTTTATAAAATCGGGAATTACGAGACCTTTCCTAACAAAGCGTCAGACACCTCATCTCTGTTCTTCCCGATACTTTCTAAACAGAAAAAAACCGCCTAACATAAACACCACCGCCACAAATGCCGTCAGCCGCACACCGGTGACATTGTCCGCGCTTTTGCCCAACAGCAGCAGCGAAGGAAAAATCAAATTGGCGAGCGAAATGCCCATTTTCATCATAAAAGTCCGTGCGCCGTAAAACATTCCGGATAGGTTTTGCCCCGTGCGCGCTTCGTGTTCGTGTACGACGTCGGCGAGCAGCGCATTGGGAATAATACCGAACGCGGCTAAAGGAAAACCCGACAAAACGGCGATACCGTAAAACATAATTTGCTGCGGCAAACCCAAAATATCCGTCAGCCCGGTCAATAAAAACGAAGCGGCGAAAATCAGAAAAGCGACCGACAGCACGGCTTTTTTGCCGAGTTTTGTCACCAACATATTTATCGGAATGTACAGCAAAAAACTGACTAAAAACGATACCGTCAGAAAGACGGTCGCATACTTGGTTTCCATAGCGAAAATATTAACGGTATAATACGAAACGCCGAGCTGAATAAAAGTCAAAGCCACCCAGTAGGTCAAATCCGAAAAGGCAAAATGCTTAAAATTGACGTTGGCAAAAACCGCTTTCACGGACTGCCCGGCGTCGATGACGGTTTTACTTTGCGTACAATATTTCTTCTCGTTTAAGAAGAAAACGGGTACTAACATCATAATGAGCGCAACAACGCTAAACAGCAACATCGTCATTTGAAAAGCCTCCGTCGGCGTGCGCCCCTCGGCAAAAACCGCCTGCAAACCGTAGGCCCCGCCGCCCAAAATGAACGCCAAAGCAAACGCTACCGAAATGACCGTACTGATTAACATGCGGTCTTTCGGGTGATGACCCAACTCGGAAATCAACGCATTATAAGGCACCAAATACATGGTAAAAAACAGGTAGAAAAGAAAAACACCGATGACCAGCCACAGCGTATTTTCCACGCCGGAAGTCGTCGCAATCGGATAAAAAATCAGAAAAGAAAGCAGTGCAAAAGGCACCGCCGCCAAGCCCATCAGCGATTTGCGCTTGCCGTATTTCGACTGCCGGCGGTCGGACCATCCGGCAATCAACGGGTCGGTTATCGCATCGAAAATGCGCCCGCCGAAATTAACCAAACCGATGACCGTCGCAATACCCAACACCGCGCCTTGATAAATGTAGGGCGGAAAAGCGACCGCGTCGGCAGACTCGGGCGGCATGTAAAAATAGAGCAGCAAATTACCCGCCCCGAAACTCGCCAGTGCCCAACCGAACTGCCCGCAGGCGTAAATCAAAATCTGAGACAGGGGCGGACGCGGAACGGATTTTTCCATTTTCGGTTTGTTTTTTTCTTAAATGTTACAGGCTGTTTTTCGCTGCGGTAAGGTAGGAATTTTTGGCGAAAAATCTGTTTTCCTCCGAAAATTTAAAAATTATCGTAACTTTTTTCTCTAAAAAAATTTTCCGAAAAAAATTACCGTAATTTACTGTAAATCAGAATCTTATCTACTTAGTGTAAAATTTACAATATCTTTCCTTTCCTGATTTTTTTCTTATTTTTCCGAACAAATAAAAAAATCATCCTGTTCTTCTCGGTAAATCAATCGAACAACAAAAATTGATTTTCACTTCACAATCGAAGTAATTTCCTACAAACGCCGCTGATTTTTCAATCGACACAATGTGGCAAAAAACAAGCATAAAAAAATTTAACGGTTAAAAATAACCGGTGAAAGCAACGTCTTTCGCCCTGAAAATATATTGCCGCAAGGCAGCAAAAATTGCATAACTCAACCTTACGGCGGGCGTTTAGAAAACGTTCTGAACGCCCGCCTTTTTTATAAAATAATCAGTATCGAAAACACCTTACTCTATCTCTGACCAAAGCGACCGACACCCTCAGCGAGAGTCATTCATTGATTGAAAAAGCTCGAAACATCAGTCGTCGCAGTGCAAACGAGGAAACTTCATTGATTGATAATTCCGGAATTTTTGCGCTTATCACCTAACGGCAAAAGTCGAATTTAATTCCTCTTGCCGACTGTAAAACCTGCATTCGACCGAGCCGCTCGCCTCTTTGAGAAAATCGGCTCGGTCGATGCAAAAATTTAACTCCGAAAACAAAAATTATGATGTAAATTCGTTTCAGGTTTATACCAAACGGCAATCTTCAAGTGCGAAGGTTGCCGTTTCTTTTTTGTTGCTTAGACGTTTAGCAGCGGCGAGCGACCTAAACACCAAAACCGTTAAACTTTTAAACAAAAAAATCCCCCCTTTAACCCTTAACTCCCGCATAAACCAACGCCTTCATCTCCCCCGCCGTCAGACTTTCCGCCGTCGAGTAACCGGTGCGCAAATCATTCATAATGCCGCGACCGTAGATGCGCAGGACTTTAGGATTTTTGGCAAAATCGCGCGGTACATGCGTGTAGCGGACGCAGCATTCAACGGGAATCGGGTTGCGCTGCATTTTGTAGAAAAGGTGCAGCCCCGTCTCGTTTTTTAGGATTTCATGCAGGTTGTAGCCCTCGGCGGTGATGCTCGTTTTGTCTTCGGAAACCTCGTGCACCAAATTCAAAGCCGCTAAAAAAGCCTCGTATTTATCGCATAAAAATTCGACTTCCGGCTTGCCCTTGTCTTGAATGAGCGGACGAAAATCAAGGCGAATTTTATCCCATTTATCACGCAACAAACCTTCCAAGCCCGCGCGTAAGTATTTGACGGCGAGAAAGTTATCGAGGTATTCGGTTTGCAGGGCGTTGAGTTGGGGGTTGGCGGCATTATAGTCTTCCGAAAGCTCTCTGACTGCTTCCTGCTGAAACATTTTATCCGCAAATTCGCGGCGGGCGGCGGCACTGCCGTCTCCCGTTCTGATGCCGGTTTTAAAGCGCATCGGCAGGGCTTTATCGACTCGAAAGCGACTGTCGCCGTAGCCCAAAACGAGTTCTTTCACCTTCTCGCGCAGCTCGGAAACGCGCCCCGTGAAGGCAAAATACCGCCAATCGACGCGGCGGCTGCTTTCCGGTCCGAAACTCATTACCTCCTTACTTTCGGGCGGTGCTTTGCTGAATGCCTTGCGCTCGATGGCCGCCAATTCGCTTTCCAAACGGCGGTACAAACTGCCGTATTTGCTGCCGGCGGGCGGTGCGGGCAGCACGTCTTTTTTCAACTCTTCGGCAAAAATGAGCGGCTGAATGTCGGGCAGCAATTTACCGTCTTTGAAAACAATATTGAAAATAATCGGCTGCTCGGAATGCCGGGAAACCAACTGCGCGGCGGAAAGCTCGGTCAGGTCGGCTTCAATTTGTCGCTTCAAAGCCCTACCGCCCATCGCTCGGTCGTAGCCGCGCTCGGCGACATGGCGCAGCGCGGCGGGGTCGATATTCAAAATGGTACTGCGACGCACAAAGCCGTCGCGCTCCAGCAGTTCGCCGATTTGCAGCTTGGCAATGCCGTAAATATGCTCGCGCGCCAACGGATTGAAGATGACCGTCTGTTCGATGCGATTGACAAACTCGGGGCGAAAACGGTCGCGCACCGCTTTCAGATAAACGGCGGCATCGTCGGTGTCGCTGTTGCCGAAACCGAGACGGCTGCCGATTTGCGTCGCACCCAAATTCGAGGTCATAATGATAACCGTATTCGTGAAGTCAACGGTACGCCCGATGCTGTCCGTCAGTCGCCCGTCGTCGAGGACTTGCAGCAGCATATCGGCGACGCTCGAGTGCGCTTTTTCGATTTCATCCAGCAGCAAAACCGAAAACGGACGGTGCCGCACCTGTCCGGTCAATACGCCTTCCGGGTTGTAATAATTGCCGATGAGCTGCGGCACGGCGGCGCCGTGGTTGTATTCGTTCATGTCGAAGCGCAGCAAATTTTTCTCTTCGCCCGTCAAAAAACGCGCTAAAACCTTGGCGGCTTGGGTCTTACCGACGCCCGTGGCACCGATGAAAAGAAACGAACCGAGCGGACGGGCGGGGTTGGTCAGCTTGGCTTTTATCAGACTGATTAAATCGGTCAAAGCAGCGACCGCCGCCGGCTGACCGACGAGACGATTTGCGAAAAAGGCCTGGGTTTCGACCCGGTCGATTTTAAAAGTCGCGTCGAAAATTTCGGGACGATAGCCGCTGAAATTGACAAAATCGGCTCTGATTTCGTCAATATCGACCCGACCGTTCGCGTATTTTTTGGCGGCTTGCTCCATGAGTTGCAAGACGGAACCGGGCAGGGCTTCGGACTTAAAAAAAGTGCGTTGCAGGTCAAAAATTTGCAGGACGGCGGGCAGGGAAAAGACCGTATTTTGGCGATGTTCCAACAGGCGACGCTGCTGCAAAACGATGTTGACGGTGGTCTCGTAATCGGGTTCTTCCAACGGAATGACGCGAAATAAATCGGCAAAACCTCGGTCTTTTTCCTGCAATAATTTCCACTCGGCGGGCGTAGCCAAAAGAGTCACTTGCAGACGACGACGCTCTAAGCGCGGCTTCATCACGGCAGCTAAATTCATGTTGCTGCCCGCCGAATTTCCGACGCGCAGGAGTGCTATCGCATTGTCAATCAACAACTTATCCCGGCGTTCGGTATTTTGTACGGGCTTTTCCAAAAACTCTAAAATCGCCTCGAAACGGCGTTCCCACTGCCCGACGTATTTCATGCCCGAAATGACGCGCCCGGGTTTAAGATGCCAAACGTGGTCATATTTGCTTTCGTCTTCGTAAATGCCGGAAGCCAAATAATTTTTTACCGCCTGCTCGACGACGGTGTGTTTGCCGACGCCCGTTTTGCCGATTAAAACGACGGGAATGTTTTCTTTGCCAAACAACAAATCTTCTAATCGCCCGACAATTTCATCGCGGTAAAAAGCGGTGCGCAGACCCTGCGGATATTGGTGATTGAGCGCAAAACCCGTTTTCAAAATTTCCTCCGCGCCGTAAAATTTTTCGGGTGCGCCGCCTAAATTGAGCAGTCCGCCGAGGTCTTCTGCGCCGGCAGCAAAATCTTCGTTGCGAATGGGTAAACTGATTTCGACGGTGCGCAAAAACTCGCGTTTCGGCACGTAATAATTATGCCAATCGTCATCGGATTCGCGTTGCTCCGCCGTGCTGCGAAACCACGCTTTGATGACACGCTCGACCTGTGCGGGCATATTTTCGCCGCCGTCGGCAGCCATAAAAATGTAGTCGTTAAACTTCGGTAAAACGACATAATGATTGCCGTGTAACTCAAAATGCGCCGCGCCGAAAATGCCTTGAATCGGGACGTTGCCGATGCGAAAAGAGAGGTCGTATTGCGCGTAAGTCAACTCGGGATGAAAGCCGTACCAAAAGAGGCTGAAAGCGGAATTTCCGGAAAAAGTAAAGCGGGCGAAACGCTCGCGCACCATGCGTTTAAACTCGGTCTCGGCGTCGTTGTAGCGGCTGTTGCTCACATAAGGATAGAAGAAAAAAAGCGGTCTCAACTCGTACCGCTGCCCTTCGGCGGCGTCGGAAATTTGCTCGACGAGAACGGGAATTTTGAGTTTGGTCTGCGGCATAGAAAGGGATTTGCGGCAAATGTAAAGATTTTTTTGTTGAGTTGTTGAGTTGTTGAATCGTTGAGAACTTTACACAATTACGTGGCTTTTGCAACCGGACGCGCTCAACATTTCAACGATTCAACGATTCAACAATATTCAAAAAACTTTTATTAAATTTCAGCGTAATATATCGACCCCGTAACACACACAAATTAAAGGCGAAAAATGGCGCAGTTAGCGGAGACGACGGTACAGAATACGGCCGTTGATTTTTTGAAAAATTACTACGGCGGTTTGTTTAACGGGCGCAAGCTGTTTGCGCAGACGGAGGTGCGCACCAAGCAAAAATACGGCGGGAAGCGGGCGGACGGTTTGTTGGCGTTTAAGCATTGGTTAACAGGCGATTACGTCATCAGCATGGAGGCAAAATCATGGAAAACTTTGCCGGCGATGCGTCCTAAATTCGACGCGTGGTTTTTCATCAAAAACTGTCTGAAAGGGGGCTTGGCGGTGTGCATTATTTCGGGGGCGTTTTTTGCGATTTTTAAGGAGAGCGACCCGTTTTATCAATACGTCATTCCGATGAATGCGTTCTTGGTCGGCACGTTGCTGTACGGCGTTTTGACCTTCACCAATTACAGCCACAAAACGGTCTCGGTGGTGCGGCAGGTGCGCCAATATCCCGCTAATCGACAGTGGCTCGCCTTCTCGACGGACAGCCTGGATAAAATGGGAAAGCAGGAGGTGCGGCACCTGCGCAAAATTTGTCGGGCGCGCGGTATCGGCATTTTGGAGGTAAAGAAAAAGGGACAGGCGCGGGTGTTAGTACGGGCGAAATTTCAGTCGAATTGGGGGAAGGGATTTTTGGGGTTTTACAGTCGGGAGCGGGAAATTAAGAAGGTGATTGGGTGAGGTTTTTTTACGCTGATTTTTTTATGGTTTTCTATGATTTACGCTGACTCTTTTCTTTGAAGGAACAGTCTTTTC
>JAHDCG010000231.1 GCA_020629965.1 Saprospiraceae bacterium
CCGCTTATCTGTCAACCTCTCGCTCTCACCCTTTCACAAAAATAATACTCGGTACTTTAATACTCTTCTGCCCCTCATTTTCCCAGGTCACCGCCGTCTGCACCTCCGGGTCGATGCGGTGCCGCTGCTGTCGGGAGGCAATCGACATGTAAGTGATAATTTCCGCGAGACCGTTTTGTATCGGGTGCATTTGCAGCAGGTCGGCGAGGGGAATTTCCGCGCGGTCTTTCAACGCAGCGTTGATTTTGTTTTCCAATTCCTGTTTATCCAATTCAAAACGGTCGAAAAGGATGCCCAAGTCCGCTTTCGTGAAGTCCTTACTGCCGATTTGCTCGGGCTGCTTGTCAAATTTGGCGACCTGACGCGGCTCACCGAGCGGACGGTCGAGCGACATGTCGATTTCCGTGTCCGTTTCGAGGGTAATGAAGTTGCGGCGACCTCTGAATTTACCGATGTTGCGCACCGCTAAATTCTTAATTTCGTTGATGACCTCGCGGCTGCGTTGGCGTTCCTGTACGTTGCGCTCAGAGAGGATGCGGCTGAGTTTGTCGGCGAGGAGGTGGTTGGAGTCAATGACTTTTTGACCCGAGTTGTGCAGGTAAATCTTGATTTTGCGCAGGAAATTATCGGCGATTTGGATGTCGCGTTCTTTGAGCAGTTTGTAGGTGTAATCAATCATGCTCATCAGTTCGTCCTGCTTATTGTCTGCAATGAGAAACTGCCAAAAGGCGTAAAAACTTTTGCCTTGGTCGCTGCTTTTCAGTTCGTCCGTAGCGTCGAGGGCGTAACCTAAAATTTGTCCTTTATTGACTTCGGTTTGCGTCTGTTTTTTGTACAGATTGAGCGTGATGTCTTTGAAGTTTTGCTCTACTTCTTTAAAGTCCGAAGTCAGCTCGCGCGCCGTTTTGGTGATGTTGAAAAAGCGTTCTTTGATTTGGGTATCGTTGAAAGTTTCGACGACGCCGCTTTTCTTTATCGCATTAATTTCTTTGGTAATTGCCTTGCGCTTTTTTTCGAGTTCTTTGATTTTTTTGCGCGGGTCTTCGGAGGTATTGTCGATGAGTTCCTGTAGCTGTCGGTAGATGTTGCGAAAGCGGGATTCGGTGCCGACAAACTCGCGTTTGCGCAGACTTTCGACCCATTGCAGGGCCTTCTCGGTTTGGGAGGTGAGTTCGTGCAGCGGCTCGCCGTTTTCGTCGGGATAGCGGGTGAGGTAGCGGTTGTCTTCGTTACACCACTGCGTGAGGTAGTGCCGCGCCATGCTGAGCGAGTCGCTGATTTCTATATCCAAAAGGTCTTTATCTTCGAGGGTTTCGAGGTACTCGGCGAGGTTATTGGTGAGTTCGTAACCGGAAATGGCGATGCGGTTATTATCTTTAAATTCGCGCTGCAAAAAACTCAATATTATCGGTGCGCTTTTGGCACGTAGGAGTTTGATGCTCGTGGAGAGGGACATCACTCTTTTTAGCTCCTCATAGGTCATTTTCTCATGCTTTTTCGGTCGTAAAAATTGTTGGCGAAGGTAGATTTTTTTTGGACGGAACGGCAGGATTTTGGGGGATTGTTTTCAATTTTTTTCTAATTTTTCAACAATGCGCTGTATCACATACTCCTCCGATTTCTGTTCATAAATCGCCCGCAGCAAAGAAAAAACAGAAATAAAATTACTCTTCCCCACGCCGTTGCCGCCGATAAGAAGGTTTACCCTTTTCAGTTCAATTACTTGCGTCTTGATTGATTTAAAACCGCGTATTTCTATTTCCGTAATCATATTCTGCAAATATAGAAAGAAAGCGGCGTTACGAAAACCCTCTGCGAAACCGCTTTTTCTTAACGCTGACCTCACACGGCAACTTTCGCAAATCCTGCCTGTGTCAACACGGAATACACAAAAATAAAAGACAACTTTGCTGAAAGATAATCCCTGCGTGAGTGATTTTTTTCAGAAACACTTTTTCATTTGCTCAATCTCTCGTATTAGCGCACAAATAATTGAGCTTTCCGACCTTTAGATAGCGTAATCAAATAGCTCACTCAAATCAACAAGCTCGACCGGCGGCAGCAGATAATCGACCTTTAAAGTTTGCATAGTACTGCATGAACGTAAGGCGAAAAATACCGGAATTGCTTTCCCGCAAACCCCCTAACTTTACCCCATGAAAATACTGCCGACAATTCTTTTCACCTTCGCTTTCCTACCCGCTTTCACCCAAACGGATTGGTCGCCCTTTCCCGAAAATCAACCGGCTTGGTACGCGGAAAACGGAGCAATTTTTCAATATTACAATGACAGCACCTTACAAACGGGAACGGAAAAAACACACTTTTTCGGTCAGAAGTATCTCTACGAATCCTTCGGAAACTGCACTGAAGAATTGCTGACCGAATTTTGGGACAGCGAGAACTTAGATTTTGATTTAAACATCGACACGCTTTACTCTCGTCCCGATTTTTACTTCGATTTAATCGAAAACGATACGCTCAAATTTTTCCCAAATATCAATCCGGGCGAAAGTTTCGTCATGCCGACGGCGGCAAACGATACTTTTTTAATCAGTTGCACGACCGCAACCGAAACGGAAATTTTCGGCTTTACCGACAGCCTGAAAACGTTTTCCGTACAGTTGATTTCCGGCGGAATGTTCGTTGCACATCCTTTAAATTCCGAAGTAATTCTGCTGACAAAAAGCACGGGTTTCCTGCGTTATATCCCTTTACGTGATTTTTATTTTACGGAAGAAAACTATGCGGTCAGAACTTTACAAGGCTTTGCAAAGGAAGGCGAAAACTACGGCTACACTTCTGCTTTCAATGACTATTTCTCTTACGCAGTCGGCAATATTTTAAAATGGCGCACCCTCGACCGCGACAGCCCCGACGCGGATTTTTCGGGGACGGAAGAATGGTTTATCGACACCGTGCAAAGTATCAACGATGTCGGAAATTTTCTGCAATTAAACGTACAGCGTACAATTTATACGGAAGTATTTGAGGGAGGTAATTTGGTCGAAAACTTCACGGAAGTTAATATCCCCGCCGTTTTTTCAATTTCAAAAGTACTCATGGATTCGCTTTTGACAACGCCGCATCATCATCCTGTTGCCTTCTTCGGAGACTTGCGCTATCTGCGGCAGCCGGCAGAAATCACAACTTTCGGCATCGACAACTTTTTCGATACTATCACACCCAAAAGATTTTTTCTCGACGATTGCAGTTCCGAACCCGGTAATAACAACCCCGGTACGGTCAGACTGAATACCGCATTAGGTCTGCGCGGCTTCACGGTAGAACGCGGCGCGGCGGGCAGTTACCTTTTGGAACTTTTGGGCTACGAAAACGAGGAATTTACGTGGGGAGATTTGACTGCGGTGCCGTTTGTCAGTTCAACGGTCAATGTTACAAAATCCGATTTTTCCGTCTTTCCCAATCCCGCCGCAGAAGTTATCCACATCAGTTTTCCACAAGATGTGCATAATGCGGATTTGACCGTGTATAACTCGGTCGGAAAAGTCGTTTTGACGCAAAAAATAAATGCGCCGGGAAGCATTTCCGTTGCGCATTTACCGAGCGGGGTTTATAATTTTTGCTTAGCGGAAGCCTGCAAAAAGGTAGTTGTTTTGCCTTAGCCTACGTCAAACTCTCCACACTTCTCACAAAACCCGCAATGCCCGCCTTACGCAGCCGCGCCAATATTGCATTTGCCTCCGCCCGCGTATTTACCGAGCCGACCAAAACCTTGTAAACCGTTTGTCCGCGCAGTTGATTGATGCTCACCAAAATCGGCTCGCCGAATTGACGTTCGTATTTTTCGGCATGTATCAGCACGTTGCCGTACTGCGCAAAAACGCCGACTTGCACCGCATAGCCGTTGAGCGGTTCGCGGCGCACGCTAAAGCGGAACACGCCCTGCCCGTCGCCCGAAACGGAAGGAATAGTGACCGGCGGTTTCGAGTCGTTTTTATCTTCGCCGCGCGTGTCCGGCACGGTCGGTACGGTCGGCACATTCGGGGTCGTCGGGTTGCTTGTATTGCCGCCTCGGGTATCGTCGTTATTGTCGGCTACACCACCCGTTTTTCTGCGATATACTTCTTTGAGAGCCGCCTCCGCATTCACTCTGCCGTGACCGTATTTGACGGAATGTCCGTTTTGGTATTCCCACGCATTACCGATTTTGTCAGCGGTTTTGATGAGAATGTCCTTAACTTCCGCAGCGGTCAGACTCGGGTCTAAACTCAACATCAGCGCACAGATGCCCGCTACGACCGGCGTCGCGCCCGAGGTACCGCCGAAGTGCTTGTAGCGGCTGCCGCGATTGCGCCCGTCCGCCCAAAAACGGAAGTCGCCGCTGCCACGCAATGATGTACCTTCATCCCACCAAGCGCGGCTTGCAATCAGGGGCCAATCTCCGTTCGACGGCGCACAGACCGTCACCGCCCGACCGCGATTAGAGTAGTCGGCATGTTGGTCTTTACTCGTGCTTGCCGCCACCGCTATGACATCCGGATGCTCGGCGTAGTAGCTCACATAATCCAAATCATCGTTGCCGACGGCGAAAAGAATAACCGCTCCTTTACCGTTGCGCCCCTGTCGGGCGGCTTTGGCAATCGCGTTAATTTTTCTGCGACCGGGGCGCAAAGAAGAGTCGGTCGTACCCCAACTACAGCTCACGACATCCGCGCCGTTTTTGATAACATAATTAAAAATATCTTCCGTGCCGCGGTCGCTGAAAGAAGTGCCGCTGAGCGGCATAAACCGCGCATTCGGTGCCGTGCCGACAATGCCGGTGCCGTTAATCGAAGCCACCGCCAAACTCGCGCAGGGTGTGCCGTGCGTAAAATTGGGGTCGCCCTGAATAATTTCGCTGCTTTGATTCCAAAAATCGAAAGGTTTATAAACTTTGCGCTTAAGGTCGGGATGCGACAAATCGAAACCGTTATCGACAATCGCCACGGTGATATTCGGCGAGCCGAGGTCGTTCATAAA
>JAHDCG010000077.1:0-20960 GCA_020629965.1 Saprospiraceae bacterium
GGATGGTGGAACTGGTAGACACGCAGGACTTAAAATCCTGTTCCCGTTGAGGGAGTGCGGGTTCGATTCCCGCTCCGGGTACTTATAAAATCCACCGTTAAATCCTTTGCAGTCAGTCGATTGTGAAGGATTTTTTCGTTAAGGGTTGTAAAGGTTCTTACGGTTATAAAAGTTGTGATTGAGTAGTCGGTCTCTCGCCTTATAAAAATATTGCTCCATGAAGTTTCCGATTTCTCTTTTCCTTCTCCTGCTTTTATCTTCCTGTCAAAATATTTCCGAAAAACACGCCCCCTCCCCCGGCGTAGTCGTCGCCGAAATTGCCGAACTGCCCGCCGCGCTCGCTGAGAGCTCGGGTTTGGAATATACAGACGAGCAACTGTGGACGCACAACGACAGCGGCGACGCCCCGATTCTCTACCGCATCGACGCCGCGACGGGTGAGATTTTGCAAAAAGTCGAAATACCGAACGCCGAAAACGTGGATTGGGAAGACCTGACGGCGACCGCCGCAACGCTGTTTATCGGTGACTTCGGTAATAACCTCGGCAATCGACAAGACCTGCGCATTTACAAAATCAACACGCCCTCCCTCACGACGGACACACTGCCGACCGCCGAAATTATCGACTTTTCTTACGCCGACCAACCCGGTTTTATTTTCGCAAAAGAACAACACGACTACAACGGCGAGGCTTTGATTGCTCTTGCGGACAGCCTTTATATTTTTTCAAAAAATCACCTCGCACAAGATACCCGCGTCTATGCGCTGCCGCAGCGGGCGGGCAGATACGCGTCTGCGAGCTATCGCAATTTCGGGGTAAAAGGACTGATTACCGCCGCCGATTTTGACAGTAAAAACCGAATTTTATACCTGTTGGGCTACCAAGAAGGCCTCTTCGGCTACCAAACTTTCGTATGGCGTTTCAGCGATTTTCCCGATTCCGACTTCTTCGCGGGCAGGGCGGAGCGTTTTGAACTCGGCATCAACGAACAAACGGAAGGCTTGGCGGTCGGCGAAAACGGTGCGTTATTTTTGACTTCGGAGCGCGAAAATCTGCTCGGCGGACGGTTGTACCGAGTGCTGTTGCCGGTGAGCAGATAAAAGGGCGGACTCCGCCGTTTTAAGTACGAAATCCGCCGGGTTTGAAAAACTTGCTTTCTTTTTTGCTTTGGTCGGGTGAGTTGGGGTTTTGTACCGTGAGGGAGGGGAAGGTAAACGCGGAGAGGGATTTTTTTACGGAAAGATAAAAAATGCTTGTTAGTCTTTTGATTTTTTTTTTAATAATTTTGAGGAAACGCATTAGCAGCAGCAGAAATTATCCACCATTTTTTGTTTCATTTTATTTATATCCTAAACTATGCAACTTATATTTTTTACAAAAAGGAAGTACCCGGTTACAGGTGTGTTTTTGCTCTTTTTCGTCTGTGCTTTTTCACAGTCCTTACAGGTTAAAGATAATTTTCGCCCGGTACCCGAATATATTTTTACTACGCCGGACAGCTACGATACTAACAAAAAAATCGGGGATAACCTGTACTTGGTAACCGGCAAACAACATTCTATCGGTTACGGTAACCATTATGACCGATACGGATTAACTGACTCCGTGGGACGGGTTATATTGCCCTGTACTTTTCTCGATTTGATTTATATAAGTCCCGATTTAATTTTTGTGCAAGAAAACGGATTGTATTTTAGTGCTTATGATGCTGACGGTCGCCCAAAATTTAAGACGGAATACACCATACGCCGACACAAACAAGGGATAAACACCGTCGGCTATATTGTCTATGACATTTTTTCCAAGGAAGTTTGCGCAAATGGATTTAGAAGGAAAAATCACCAAAGAGTTTAAACCCTATTCAGAACTTAAAAAATAAAACCGCCCTATTATGAGCAGTTAGAGACAGATTATCACAGCAAAAAAGTACCGAAAATGCTTGGAGAACGACAGCTTTGCTTCGAGTTTGATTCTGACATAGTGAAGGTCGTTTATAAGATACTCAGCGACTCAAGCGGATTGCGGACTGTGTTTTTTAAGAACAATTCGAACCCGGCATCAGAGATAAGACAAAGGTTCAATTATCAAGTTATTGACAAAAATATCTCTTATAGTACCGTGAAGACATTTTGCATTTCTTATTCGACCCCAATTGAAAATATTAATCTTTCTTCGAGACTGTTTAAAGAAATGGCATCGGACAGTTCGCTTTTTGAGAGAGAAGTTTTTGATTTCACGTTCAACAGTTACAGCAATGAGTTCCGTGTTTATCGACCACAGCGATTTACAAATAAGTTTCCGATGCTGCAAGAAGAGCAGCGCGCACGCTCCGAGCGGTTCGCTCAAAGCGAACAAAAGCTGAATAGTTCCGCGAGATTACTGCCGGATACCAGGCTGATGCTGATGCCTGACATCAACATTGATCGTGAAACCGGAGTCGTGTATATGAACTTCGGCTATAATGCCCCTAATCCGACGGTCGGTAAGATAATTCTGACTGAAGAAGCATGGTATCTTTCCCCTTTTGCGCCGTTCAGCAAGTCAACTCACGAGCGAAATGAAGATATTTTGATGTTACAAAATATACCGACTCAACAAGACACAAGCCAAATTGTGAGAAAAAATTTGATATTTTTCAACGGTTTCCACGAAAGAAGACTTCCTGCGGTGGGTTTTTTCTTTAAAAAGCCCTGAGCCGACTCTGAATTTTAGATAAGTCGGCAGCTTCCGCCCGCCCTTTTCTTACCTTTACCGATAAATTTCGATACCTTATGAAAACAATTTACTCTCTCTTCCTCCTCTGCTGCGCAATCACTCTCCACTCCCAAATCACCCTCGAAAGCACCCTCGACCTCGCCGCTGCGGACAATAACCTCACCGGCATGTCGGTTGTCGTGACCTGCGGCGATGAAGTACAAGAGATTTATCACCACGGGCTGCGCAACATTGAGCAAAATCTGCCGGTCAATGACGACACCCGCTTTCGCATTGCCAGCATCAGTAAAATGGTGACCGCCGTCGGCATGATGCACCTGCTCGACGCGGGCGCGTACAATCTCGACGACGATGTGAACGAACATCTGTCCTTCATTCTGCGCAATCCCGCCTTTCCCGACACGCCGATTACCGTGCGGCAGGTATTGAGCCACCAAACGGGCATCACGGACGGCGACGGGTATTTCGACTTTTTGAGTGCGACTTATAATGCCGCCGAAATTCCGAATTTGTCGGAATTATTGACCCCCGAAGGCAGCTACTACACCGCCGATATGTTTACGGCAAATGAGGCGGGCACTTACTTCTCTTACTCGAATATCAACTCCGGACTCTGCGCCACGCTGCTCGAAAGCATCAGCGGCGAGCGTTTCGATACCTATATCAAGACCAACATTTTGGAGCCTTTGGGCATCGGCGGCAGCTTTCGGGTGAATGACCTGACCGACCTCGACAACCTTTCCGTGCTCTACCGCAACGGTGCGCCGCAGTGGGATAATTATCAGGGCGAATATCCCGCGCCCGCCGACCTGAGCGATTATGTGCCCGGTACCAACGGCGTTTATTTTGCGCCGCAGGGCGGTTTGCGCGTCAGTGCATTAGAGCTGTCGGATATCATGCAGATGATAGCGCACGGCGGCACTTGGAACGGCGCAACGGTACTGCAACCCGCCACCGTCGAACTCATGCTGACCCCGGAATGGACGTACAACGGCAGCAACGGCAACAATTATTTCAACCTTTTCAATTCGTGGGGCTTGGGCATACAGCGCACGCTCAACACACCCGGCGGCGACATCGTCATACCCGGCAGCACTTGCTACGGTCACGCGGGCGAGGCTTACGGTCTCATCAGCGACGCCTACTATTCGCCCGAGGACGACATGACTATCGTGGTAATTATCAACGGTTATTACGGCTCGGAATACTATTCCTTCGGCAATATGTCGGCGTTTTATCAGCCCGAAGAAGATGTTTTTAACGCGATAAATTTATTTCTGACGGATGCCTGCGCGACGACTTCGACGCAAGCTGCGGCGGATTTAAATCTGCGCGTCAGTCCCAATCCGGCGACGGATAAGGTGCAATTTCTCTGCCCGGAGCGCATCGTAAAAGCGACGGCTGCGGACGTAACGGGGCGCGATTTTTTGCTGCATGTAATCGGCAACGAAGCGGATATTTCGGCTTTAGCGGCGGGGATTTATGTGCTGCGATTGGATACGGAGAGCGGGGTGCGGGTGTTGCGGAAGTTGGTGAAGACGGGTGAATAACAGCGATTTTTGTCTGAAATTCAAATTGACAACATGAAAATTTCTTTTCTTCTTTTTTTCTTTTTTTTGTTGAATTTTGCAAATCTCCGGGCTCAATACACGCTGTTCGTTGAGGCGGGTTTTTCCGATTATGTGACGGATGCGCCAAATGATTTGCCGACGGAAATACTCGACGGTTTTGCGAATTTCGAGCCGATTTTTTCGTGGCGGGCTTCCTTCGACCGCAGGTTTGAGAAGGAAAAATTGACGGGTATTTTGGGCATTACTTTTTACGAAGTCGGCGCGCGAAACTTCTTTTACGAGGAATGGTATAACAGTTTTTGGGGCGTTCACCTCGGCGCGGAATATCGGGTCGGCAAGTTTTATTTCGGGCTGCACACCTACCCTGCCGTGCGGTGGTATTCGTCTATTTATTTCAACGGATTTTCGAGAAAACAAGATTTTGCTTACAACATCGACATCAATCCTTCGGTGAGTTATGCGATTACCGAGAAATTAGCGGCGAGTGTGCATTTTTCTTACGGCATTAACAAGACATTGCAGACGAGTCGCTACGGCTATCGGTTGCCGGCTTTACGGGCGGGGCTGCGGTACGAGCTTTTTCGTAAAAAATAAACGAAGCAATTTGAGGATTTTCAATCCGCTTGCATAATAACCACTTCCACGCCGTGTGTCTCCGCAATCGGAAGCAAAATAGAGTCGTTGCGCTCACAAAGCGCGATGGTTCTGACGGACTTCGGAGAGAATAATTTCTCTAAAAGAATCTTGCTAAAGTAGGCCTGACCGAGCAGATACATGCCCAATCTGTTTTTCTTGGTTTGGATGCAAACGATGTCTTTGCCGTTGATGTCCGCCTCGGAATAGTGCTTTATGGCGTGCTCTTCTCCCAAAATAATCACGCCGTCCAATTTTCGGTATCCGTAATCTTTGCCTCCGTGTCCGACTGCGGGAAATTCTTCAATCAAAGTGCCGCCCGTTTGTTGCCAAAATTTGCGAGTCAGCGGAGTTTCTAATTTGCTCATCGTTTTTTTGCCAAAATTAAAAAATTTTATGATACTTCGACATTGTCTATCTTTGCCGAGAAAAAAAAAAGACAGCCGCCGCTCAACGCAAATCTAATGCCCTCAAAAATAAAAAACTACAATTCCGAGCAATTCCGGGAAGAGTATTTCAACGCCGGACCGAAGTTAAAAAAGCTGTTCGACAAAAGCATCCGGGACTTTTTTTGTCTGCGCATCGAAGAGTTAATCGAGCGCGTCACTAAGCCGATTGCGCCCTCGCGCGAAGAAAGTCACACGCTCATCTACGTGACCAAAGGTTCTTATAAGACAAAAATCGGCTTCCGAGAGTACACCGTTACGGCGGGCGAAATCGTGGTATTGCAAGCGGGCGCAGTCTTCAGCACCGAAAATATATCGAACTACATCGAGGGTTTTACCTGTCATTTTCACCCGAATATCCTCATCGGCAAATACGGAAATCGCGCGCTGACCGCAGAATTTGTTTTTTTGGAAATCGGCAATCATCCGATAATCAGAGTGCCGCAGCGAGCAAAAGACGACATTACGCACCTTTTTGAAAGGTTGACAGCCGAGTTTAAAAGCGACACGCCGACCAATCCGAATATAGTGCACTCTTACCTGCACACGCTGCTGACCGAACTGAGAATACTGACCGGAAACCACGGCAACCTTTCCCAAAGTGCCGCCGCCCGCATCACCACAGATTTTCGCCGCTTGGTACACGAACGGGTCAAAGAAAATCTGAAAGCCGCCGACTTTGCTGAGTTATTGAACGTTAGTCCCAACCATTTGAATAAATCCGTCAAGACCGTCACTTCCAAGTCTGCTTCGCAAATCATCGACGAAATCAAACTCATCGAAATCAAATTTCTGCTCTACCAATCAGGCTTATCCGTCAGCGAAATCGCGCACGCCATGGGCTTTCAGGATGCCTCCTACTTCACCCGTTTTTTCAAAAAGCGGGAAAATGTTTCTCCTTCCGAATTTTGTAAATTGATTGAAAAGTCCTGATTACGGCTTGATATCTTCTACCGGGCGGCGGGGGAAAGGCGGACTTTTGTGGTGATAAAATAACGAGGTTTAAGAGTTTAATCGTTTAGGCGTTTAAGTTAGACCTCGTGCGAACTAAACGACTAAATGCCTAAACACATCCGATTTTCAAATCACATAAACAGAAGTATCGAATGCTGACATTTTTCACCACCAACATCGGCAGATTACGTCTGCTCGCGCTCGCCGAAGGGCTGTCTTTGCTCGTCTTGGTTTTCATTTCCGTGCCGCTCAAACACCTGTACGGCATCACCGCAATTTCCAAATTTTTGGGTCCCGTACACGGCATACTTTTTCTGCTTTTTGTCCTCAATACCATCGGGGTCGGCATCGAGTACGAGTGGAAATTCAGACGCACGACGTGGAAAGTTTTGCTTGCCTGCCTGATACCTTTCGGCACTTTCTACATCGACAATCGCATTCTCAAACCTATCCACAAAACCTTCGTCGGATGAGCATCTACGTCTTTAAAACTTCGCTGTGCGCGGAAGATATTTACCGTATCGACTCGGTGCTGCGGTCGATTATTCCCGGCTGTTTGTGGACTTACGATTTAGAAGATTGCGACAATATCCTGCGCATCAAAAGCACCGAAAATATCGTCGAGCCGGTCTGTTTACATTTGAAAAAACGAGGAATTTATTGTGAAGAATTGGAGTAAAAAAATGTCCGCGCAAAGGTCGAACTCATTCCGGTTCTCGAAATCGACTGCCCCGCCCCCGGCATACCGGTTCCCGACAAATACCCCTGCCGCCGGCATTCCGACCTGTGGCACGCCTACCGCACCGCCTGTCTCGACCGCGCGGGCTACCCCGAAGCTTTTGTTCCTTACATCAAAGGTCTCCCCTTTTATGAACCGAAAAATATCACCGTCGCCAACCTCACTAAATTAGTCATCGCACACTCGGAAGAACTGCGAAAAAGTCCGCTCGACCCCGGCGAAACCTGCTGCTTTTTTGGCGGTTTTGTTCTAAAAATCAACGGACAAGACCGCTTTTTACCGCAATGCTGCGGCGATTTAAGCGACCTTCATTTTTGGAAAGCGATTTCGCAAAAGCGGAAGGGATTTTATACAGGGCATCCTGCGCCAGCTTACCGATTTTGCGGCAACAGCGTGGTTTTTGATTTTGGGGTCGAGGTGCGGGTGGGTTTGAAAGAATTAGCTGCTGCGACGGTGCGGGCGGAGGGGGAATTAAACCGATTGGCGAGGCGGGTTTTGCGGGTGAATGCGGTTTGTGAGCTGGGGATTGAGGAGGTGAGGCGGGTTTTGGTTTTTGGGTGAAGTGATTATTAAAGAAAAAAAATTTAATTTTTGTTAGTTTTTCTCAACGCCGCCTGAATTTTATCTCGAAGAAATACAAGCATACTTTCGGCAAGCAAATAAACTTCGGTTTTACCTTTAGCCGGTTCTTTATCGTCAAAGTTAAAATTCGGTTTTGAATTTCTGACCGCATTTTGAATTAACAAAGAGTGACGACGTGAGTCAAATCCTCCCGGCTGCAACTCGTTCAAATAGGTTTTCCAACCGCTGCATACGTCGTCATTGACAAAATTCTGCGGAGTCTGAAAAAAGTGGTAAAACAACCAAACCTCAAAGCAGGGATTGCTCTGTACGATGAACCAACTCTGATTATTTTTGCAAAACTCCTTAATCTCAGCCACTTGTGGTTTTCTCGACTCGTGCTTATCTTTATCGACATCTACAACTATCCAAACTTCATCGTTTTGCTGAAAATTATACTTCGGAGCCGGATTATCTTCTGTGGCAAAAATGTAAACTTTGGCAATCTCCAACAGACCTTTAGGTGAGTTATTCTCGGACGCATTCAGTTTGTAAGGCTCTACATTTACCCGCGAGTCCAACTCTCTGAAATACGAAAAGTATTGATATTCTCGCTTTTTACCTTCGCAAAAAATGTAAATACTTTTCGCCTTCTTACTCGGAGCCTGCCGTTCAAACAAGCGATTCTTCAGTAGCATATTCGTTCCAATTTAAGTCTTGCAAATTAGCCAAAAACGGGATAGAACCGTATCTGCCGTTCAAATAACCTTTCCTGATGTCAATCGTTTTATGTTCTTTAAATCCGCTCAAAGAATATATATCGGTCGACCCGCTTTTGTTTTTTTCCGCAAACCAAATTTCATCCTGTCTGAATATTTTTTGGTCTAAAAGATTTGACTCGTGTGTCGTAAAAATCAACTGTCCTTTCGTGTGTTCGTCCAAAGAAAACTTTTTCACCAATTCCTTTATCAAGAGCGGGTGAATACTCCTTTCGATTTCATCAATCACAAATACTTTCGGAGCCGCAATCACATTGCGAAAAGCGGGCACAAAATCCAAGAGCCGGATTGTCCCGTCGGACTCTTCGTCGAGGTCGAAAGGCACGGACAAATCATCACCGCCTTCGTGTCCTACCTTAAGCGATTTCACCCAAATATTATCTTCTTCCTTTACGATAATCAATTCCTCGCCACGCCCGGTATTCAAACCGAGCATTTGTTTAGGCGCGTCTTCCACTTTTTTTATCAGAGTATTCAGTTCACGTTCGTTGTCTTCCCCAAAAAACTCACGCAACTTTTTCTTTTCCGTAGCGAGAGAAGAAATGCCGAGATGAAAAGAACGCATCAAATCTTCGGCGTACTTTTTAAAACCTGCGTCCTTATCGACTTTATGCGCGAGAGCCGCCGGTTTTGAATCGGGCGTGATAATCTGCAAAGTGTCTTCAAACCACGCAAAAGCCTTTTTAATTTCGACTAAAAATTTATTTTCTCGATTTGACAAAATTTTCAGCACCGATTCATCAGCCTTAACAAACTCTTCGATTAAAATCGCTTTTAAAAGGCGACTTTTTTCATCCTCTTCAAACGCTTCTAAAAACTGAATAGTCGTCACTTCATTTTCATCCGTTTTCCTTTCAAAAATCAATTCGTCTTTCCGTTTTCCGAGTCCCGATTTATAAAGTTCTTCGGTCTGAATACGCCCTTGCACAATTTCCAATCCGTAATAAAACGGTACATTATCCTGAATAAATTCGACAGCCAACAACTGCGCCGTGTCGTGCCGATGTTTCTGAAATTTAAACTGACTGTCTTTCAGATACAGAGGAATTTCCTCGTTAATGACCAACTTTTGCAGATAATACAAAGCCTTTATCAGATTAGATTTCCCCGCGCCGTTCGCCCCGTAAAGCGATGCCATTTTCAAAACCTCGAAGTCGAGTAACTTGTAGCGGTGCGCATTCAGAGTGCTTAAGCGTGGGTAAGGCAGCATGTTGAATTCCTTGCGGTCGCCGAAGGAAAAGATATTTTCTATGGTAAAGCGTATCAGCATTGGATTTGCGGTTGGGTGATATTTTCACGCAAGGTAGGGTTAATTTCGGCTAAATTGACGAATTAGAGGTTTTTAGTTTTCGTTTAGTGAATTTTTCTCGAAAACAGGCTAAGGGTTTAATAATTTTGATTTCAATAATGTATGATTATTCACCTTCCTCTTTTGCAAAAAAAACAGAAATTTCTTCTTTGTACTCGAAAACAACAAAAAGTAATGCTGTCATCATTTTCGTTATATCAGCATGTATTTGGTCTTTTGACCACTCCCTTGCGGTATGCGCAGTTTCATTTCGCCTGTTATAAACAGTCCAAATTTCCTTTCCAAAAGGGTAGTCCTTTACCTTATAGATATTTTCCAAGTACCTTTGTTCTTTCTTATCTAATTTATCCAATATCTCAAAGGCTTTACCCAAAGTAAGGCTCATTTTTTTACCCGGACGTTTTACCTGAATATCAGCGTACATTTTAGGCTCAATAATTCGGATGACCTTTTTCAAGAAAGGTTCAAAACTTGTTGCTATTTGTGTGTATTGTGCTAAATAATCAATGTGGTCGTTTTTCTGTGTTAAGTACTTATGAAGTGTCCCAATTAAATGCTCTTCAAGATTACTTTTCAGTTTATCTTTGAATTTGAACTGTATAACCTGTTTAAAAAAAGTGAAAGCTTCATCAAAGGTTATGTTATACTTTGGTTGTCTAATATCTTCAAATCTTGGTTTGATTTCCCTAATAAATTTAGCCTTCAAATCTTGCCATAATTCCATACTTCCTATTTGTATGCATCCGATTTAAGCAGATGTTTAGCTAAAGATATGTAGTGTTTCTTTTCTTTCTTTGACTTTATGTATTCAAATTTATTTTTGTCTAAAAATTTGTAAACTTGTTGTTTTTCAACTTTCGACCGACTCGAGATAATCTTAACAAATTCATTAAGTTTGTATTCATAAATACCCTTTTGACTAAAGAAAATTTTAATCTCATGTCTAATTTTTTGCATATTTGTGACAGACTCCTTTTTCACAATTCTATCAGGGAAAAATAAAATAAATTTTTGACCGAAATCAGAGTGTCTTTCAAAACAATCATTATTTATAATAACACTACTTATAGTTACAGACGGAAACCCGTATTCTGACTTTAGAATTTTCGTCAGATCTTTTCTCAGAATTTTCATTACACCTTCTCTCTCAAATACTTCAATAACTTCTTCAAGCCTTGTTTTACTTCTTTTCTCTCGTAATTTCTTGGTTTTGATTTCATTTTTATACTTGTGTGCCCACTCATCTACTACATACATACCGTTGCTTATGGTATTAAACTCCTCATTTGTTATACTCCTTATTGACCCTTCGTTACTATTAGGTCTTTCCGATTGAAATCGATGAACTATTTCTTTTATTGAGGCGGGTTGACCGATATCTAATATAATTTTATGGATTAAATCCTTGTAAATATCATTATTTTCACCCCACTCTTTGAAGAAATAGTACCCTGTTTTTCCCTTCGCTTCCAAATACGGCTTTTCCAGCAACCGCTTTGCAACCGCCGATTTTGTGATTTTTCTTTTTTTTGCATTTATTGAGTGTAATCTGTTTACGGCTTCTTCAATCAGTTCAGATATGTGAGTACTCTCCCCTTTTTCATATAAAATTCTTTCCGCTAAATCTCCGGCAGCAGGTAACAGCTCAAAAGAAATTTGAATCATTCGCTTATCGTTTTTTTCAAATAAGTCGATGTTATCCGTAGTTTTCAGAATAAGATTGAAACTCTGTCTATTAATTTTTTGAAACTTTGCAAGCTCTAAGAAAAGGTCGGTTTCTTCTATCGGAATGACATGAGTTCTTAAAATGTCAAACATATTCTTAATTACAGCTAAATGAGAATTCTTATCAATACTTCTATCGAAAAAAATATATCTTCCCAAAGTGACTTCACTTTCAGCAGAACCGCTCACTACTGCTGCGTTCATACGCAAGAATAGTTCTAAATATCCTTTAAAATTTCTTGTCTTCGCAGTCGGCAGATTCAGTTCGAAAAATTTCTTCATTGAAATAACCTGAACTTCCTGTAAATTACACTTAAAATCGCTCAGCATTATGGCAAAATCCAAATTAACAGATAGCAATTCGGAACATTTAGAAGTATTTCCTGATGAAATTCTATTTAAGTCCTCTATCAAATTATTGCGTATTTGCTCAATTCTCGTATCTGTTTTTTCATACAGCGCCCCAATTTGACTCAAAGTATACCTTTTACCCCCATTAAGTCCGAAAAATTTCTTCAAACTATCCTGATAAATTTCATCTTTACTTGCAAGTCGTTTGATGAGGATTAAATATTCATCAACGAAATTTTTGAAATTTTCAACAAATTTACTTTCATAGTTCACCTTTTTGGGCACTAAATTAACCAACGTATTTTTTGTGTATTCAGCCAAATAAATCTGAGGATTTTCTTTCAAGTCATTTATAAATTCTGCTAAATAACCTACTACTGACTTACCTACATGTGCAAAATTGGAAAAGTCTTGCAGCGTAATATTTTCTAATTGTCCTATTGTTCGAATTCCGTTTTCCTTAAACTTGTTCAACAATATCTTTTTTAACAGCGCGGTAATTTTCTCAAATTCAACACCTGCAAGTTGAGAGTCCTTTGACAAAACTATAAGTGGTTCTCTTTTGGCTGTGACTACATAATCCACATTAAATTTATTACCAAGCGCTATCTTTAAGTCGGTAAGTTGTGCAACTGCCTTTTTCCCTATGTTTTTCAGTTGTAAAAACTCATCAATACTGATATCTAGAACTTTCTCAACAGTATCTATCTCATTATTAATTAGTTTAACCAAAACAAAATTAGGTATTTCTATATCAACGTTGGTTATAGCTATATTTAAGTCTTGCATTTAAAATTTGATTTTTTGTTCAGTAATCAGGTTAGAGGTAGTTCTTAAATCACATGAAACTGCAATATAAATGATTGCGATTAAACTATGAAAACTATAACAGAAAGAGTGCCGGTTAGTGCAATGATTTGTTAGTTTCTGACAGTTATGTTGATTAAGAATTGGGAAGATTTTACGAAGTAAAATCCAAATCATAACCAATCATAAGTTTCATAATAATCAGGTTCAAAAAGAAAGCTATCAAAATTTCATAAACCGTTGCATTAGCTTATTAATGATGAACTATGATTTGCACATTAATAAAAATAACTTTCTCCCCAAAAACCCCTATATTTACCCCAAAATCCTACCCATACACCACAGCTTTTCAACCACCCCACTCCCCCCCACACGATTGAAAACCACCAAATCTAACCATTCATAATCTGTTGCTCTCTGTAAATCAAACGCTTATCCGCACGGCGGGTAAAGATGCCGGATAATCTCCCCCCTCCTTTCGGCAGTTGTACCGTTGTGTCCTGTTCGTAAAATCCGATGCGGTTTTGCGGTCGTATGTGCGTTTGCCCTCCCTTTTTTCCAAAATACTATGTTTTTCCCCCGACAAAACAAACACAAAATACTATGGACAAATTACATATTTTCGTCCTTCTTTTCTTTACTGCACTCCCCGCTTTTGCACAGGTTGACTACACGGCAAACGATGCGGTGACACCCTACGACGGCGGTTTTCGCCCCGGTCTCAACAGCGGAGAGTACCCCGGTTTTTCGGATGAACTGCTCGGTGACCTCGCCGCCGGTAACGCACTCATCGGTAATGAAGGTGTCGGTGCGAAAGCGCTGCGCCCCGGTCTGTTCGAGAGTTTTACGGAGCAGTACGGCGTGGATTCTCGCGTCGAGACCTTCGAGCATTACCTCGATTTGGGCATTGAAGACAATACGGTTATCGTCGGTTTTCCGGGGGCGACGCACCAAGACCTGAACTTTTACTGCCCCGCCGTGCAGTCCCAAATGTTTGCGAATATGTACGAGCCGATTTGGGATGACGGCAGCGACGGCACACCTTATAACGAAAATAATTATTACGCCGCCTACCTGTGGGAGGTCGTGAATACTTACCAAGGTTACGTGAAATTTTGGGAAATTTGGAATGAACCGGGCTTCGATTACACGGGCAACAAAGGGTTTTTGCCGCCCGGCGCACCCGGAAATTGGTGGGAAAACAACCCCGAACCCTGCGACTATAAACTCCGTGCGCCGATTTTTCACTACGTGCGCCTGCTGCGCATTTCGTGGGAAATCATCAAATCTATCGACGAAACGGCTTACGTGGCGGTCAGCGGCACGGGCTATCCTTCTTTTCTCGACGCGATTTTACGCAATACCGATAACCCGCTCGACGGCAGCGTGACCGAGGAATTTCCGCTCGGCGGCGGGGCATATTTCGACGTTTTCGGCTTTCACTTTTATCCGCATTTTGATAACAGTCTGCGCGAATACGACGACGAAATTCAAGACTTTGTGAACTTCCGCCACAGTGACGCGGCGGCGCAGGGTGTTAATTTTAACCGCAATTTATACCAAGACGTTTTGGATGAATACGGCTACGACGGCGCGACTTATCCCGAAAAACTGTGGACGATAACGGAGTGTAATCTGCCGCGCGTGCCTTACGGCGACTTCATCGGTTCGGACGAGGCGCAGCGCAATTTTATGATTAAAACTTACGTCGAATGCGTCGTGCAGGACTTTGTGCAGTTGGACGTTTACAAAATTGCGGAAGACAAAACGGACGAAACGGCGACTTACGAATTCGACCTCATGGGTTTGTACTACAAATTGTCGATTGAAGACGGCTATTTCAACGAACCGACGGACGGCGGCATCGCTCTGCGCACGGCAACCGACCTGCTGTTTGAAAAAGAATACGACGCCGAACGCACGGCTGCCCTCGCCCTGCCCGACGACGTGGCGGGTGCCGCATTTGCCGATGCAAACGGCGCATTCACTTACGTGCTGTGGGCAAAAACGACGATTGACATGAGCGAAGAGGCAAGCGCGACCTACTCTTTTCCCGCCGCTTGGAATATGGGAACGGCGGTCAAACGTCTGTGGAATTTCGGGGCAACGAGCGTAACCGAAATCATAGACGGCGAAAATATCGCGCTGACCGGCGCACCGATTTTCCTGACCGAGCAGATTTTTTCCGCCGATAATCTGTCGGGTTGTGCGCCGCTGCAAATTCAATTCAGTGACCTCAGCGCGGGCAGTGCGGTTACTTGGGAATGGGATTTTACGGGCGACGGCGCGCCGATTACCTCTTCGGTGCAAAATCCGCAGATTACTTTTTTCATTCCCGGTTGCTATACGGCGACCATGCAAGCCTACGGCGCGGACGGCACTTTGACGGCCATGCAGACGCAGGAAATCGAAGTTTTCGAGCCGACCGAGTCCGCTTTTACTTACGCGGTCAACGGGCCGGCGATCGATTTTTTCAACCAAGCGAGCATCAATACGCAGTCTTTTCATTGGGATTTCGGCGACGGCAACACGAGTAACGAACCCACGCCGCAGCACGTTTATTTTACGGCGGGCGAATACACCGTCACGCTCACGACGAGCAATCAGTGCGCCCCGGCGACAAGCACACAAACGGTTTCCGTCAATCCGCCGTCGATTTATTACGTCGATTATTCGGCGAATGACCTTGTACCGACCGCGACGGGTAATTTTCGGGTCGGTTACAATTTCGGCTACTATCCCGGTTGGACAGACGAGGACTTAGCAAATATTGCCGCCGGTAATCCTGCGGAAAACATCGAGGGCATCGGTGCGCGCACGGTACGCACCTGGCTCGGCGAGTTTTTCGTGAATTTTTGGGGCTACGACGTGCGCTCTTCCGCCTTTGCACATTATGCGGATTTGGGCATTACGGACGCGACTTTGACGCTCGATTTCCCTTCGGATGCGTCGAAAGATTTGACAGAATATTGCCCCGGCGACAACTCGGCTTTGTTTAAAAATTTGTACCACGAAATTTGGGACGACGGCACGGACGGCACGCCGATTAACGACGAAAATCCTTACGCGGTGTACGTGTACAACATGGTGCAGACCTACGGCGAGCACGTCAAGTATTGGGAAATTATGAACTCGCCGGACTTCGACCTCACGGGCGAGACTGGTTATTTGCCACCCGGCGAGCCGAATAATTGGTGGGATAACAACCCCGAACCCTGTGATTACACCCTCCGCGCGCCGATTTATCACTACATTCGCACGCTGCGCATCAGTTACGAAATTATCAAATATTTGCAGCCCGACGATTACGTGGCAGTGTCGGGCATCGGTTTTCCGTCCTTTTTGGATGCCGTGCTGCGCAACACCGACAACCCGGCGGACGGCAGCGTCGCACCCGGTTTTGAGCGCGGCGGCGGGGCTTATTTCGACGTTTTGGGTATCAAATCTTTCCCGCATTTTGACGGCACAACGAGCTATTTCAACCTCGATATCGGCGGTTTTGCTTACGAAAGACACAGCGATAAGGCGGCGAACGGGATTGCCGGCGGAAAGGAGCAATTTACGGCGGTTTTGGAAAATTACGGCTACGGCACGACTTACCCGGCGAAGGAATGGATTATTGCCGAAGCGAATGTGCCGCGTTTGCAATTTGACGAGTTTTTGGGCGGCGAAGTCGTGCAGCGCAATTGGATAATGAAGGCTTACGTGGCGGCGGTAAAAAACGACATTCGTCAGCTCAATATTTTTAACCTGACCGAACGGGCGGCGGAAAGTGCGGCAACTACGCCTTTCGATGTGATGGGTCTATACCAAAATATGAACGCTGCGGCGGTCGGTGAGCAGGTTGTAAATCTGGAGGGAATTGCCCTGCGCACGACCTCCGCGCTGCTGTACGGACGCAGCTACGACGCGGCGCGCACGGCGGAAATGGCACTGCCCGAGGAGGCGGACGGCGCGGCTTTTCAGGATGCAAGCGGCGATTATGTCTATGTGCTGTGGGCGAAAACGGATACGGATATGTCGGAGGCGAACACGGCGATGTACAGCTTCCCGGGGGCTTTCGGGCTGACGGAGGTGTACAAACGAATCTGGAATTACGGGGCGACGGATGCGACGGAAAGCATCGCGCCGACCGACATTGCACTGACGGCTTCCCCGATATTTTTGACGGCGAGCGAGAATGTTTTACAGGCACCGACGGCGGCATTTTCGGCGGATATGCAGACGGGTTGCCCGGGTGCGACGGTGCAATTTTCCGACAACTCGGTCGGTGAAGAAATCAGCTATTTTTGGGAATTTGCGGGCGGTACTCCCGCGACTTCGACGGCGGCAAATCCGACGGTGACTTATGACGCAAGCGGAAATTTTGCGGTTAGTCTTACCGTCACGAATGCGGTGAACAGTCACACCGTCACGGCACAAGATTATGTGGAAATCACCCCTGCGCCCGTCGCAAATTTCGGCGCAGACATCGACGGGGCTTGGGCGCAATTTACCAACGGCTCGACGGCTGCCGACTTTTTCGAATGGAATTTCGGAGACAGTGACTTCATCGGCAACGGCAACACGCCGCAGCATTTTTACTTTGCCAACGGCACTTACGAGGTGACTTTAATTGCTTACAATGATTGCTTTTCGGACACGACGACGCAGACGATTGTCATTGCCGCCGCACCGACGCCGGAGTTTACTTTCGGCGCGACGGGCGACTGTGCGACCTCTTCGGTTGCCTTTTTCAACAATACTTACAGTAGTCCCGAGTCGTTTTTGTGGGAATTCGAGGAAGGAAATCCTGCCTTGTCGGACGAGATGTCGCCGCAGGTGGTTTTTCCGCAGGGCGGCGTTTATACCGTGACTTTGACGGCGACGAATGAGTTTGGCAGCAACACGACGACGCAGGAAGTTTTCGTACCGGGCAATTCACTCGAATACTACTCGGGCACGCTGTGCGACGGTGAAAGCGCGGAGGTGGAAGGTGTGATTTTTGACAGCGAAAACTTATCGGGCACGGTGGTTTTGCAGGGTGTCAACGGCTGTGACAGTATGTTGCAGGTGAGTTTTGCTTTGGCGGAAAATTACGAGATTGACCTTGTCGAAGTCATCGCGGCGGGCGAAAGTTTCACGGTCGGTAATTCAGTATTCACGGAAACGGGCGAATATTCCGTGCTGCTGCAATCGGTCGCACAGTGTGACAGTTTGGTGAATTTGGACTTAACAGTATTGACCTCGACGGCTGAAATCGCGCTCGAAAAATTTGCCTTTTCCGTTTCTCCCAACCCTTTTGCGGAAACGACAGCGGTGCGTTTTTCTTTGCCGGAGGCGGGAATAGTGAGCCTGACTTTGACGGATGTTTTTGGGCGAACGGTGCGGGATATTTACGCGGACGAGCTTTTTGCGGCGGGTGAGCGAGTGGTGGTTTTTGAGGAAGAATTGGCAGCGGGGGTTTATTTTTTGCGGTTGCGGGTTGGGGAAGAAGAGGTGGTTTTGCGGGTGGTGCGGGTTTAAATCCTACCCCAACCGCCCCTCCAAATCCACTCCAAACCTCGCCTCTATCGCCGTAATAAAGCTCAAATGCTGCGGATAGCGAAAAAGCCAATTAGTAAATTGCTCGTCCGAAAACTGTAGGTCACTTTTCAATTCTTCTAAAAATCTAAGATGGCTCAAACGACGGTTGGCAATTGTTTCAGAGTCGATGCCGATAAAATCTATCAGCTCTTCCGCTTCCTTGTCGTCTTTATTTTTCGTGCGGTAAGTATTGGTTTGCGGGTCAAAACCGATACGGCGGTCCAACTCAGCACGATTTTGAAAAAACAAAGACTCGTGAAAGTCGGCATCCGCATATTTTTTGTCTGATTTTTTCAAATTAGTCTTGTGCGAAACCGCGTAGTAATTGTAATAATCATCCTGTGCGGTTCCTTTTTTGGCAGCGGTAAAATGCTCTACGTCGAGAGCTTCGGGGTAGCCCGAATTGCCGTCCTGCAAAATGTATCGCTCGGTGTAGGCACAGAAATTTTTCTGCTCTTTCAGCAGTGCAGCCTTGAGTTTATCATTGTTTTTTGCGTTACCCGCTTTGTAAACCAAGTTTGTCGCGAGAATGGAAGATGTCGGTTTTTTAGTCAAAAATTTCATAAAGAGAAGTTATATTTCAATCTCAAATCGGCTGCCTCACTGTAGAGTTTTTCCAATTTTTCCGCTTCTCCGTTAGTCGGTTTCATCGCTTTTAAATCGGCAATTTTTTGTCTTAACCTTTTATACCTTTCCCACTGTTTGACGCCTTGCTTCGGCATCAAGCTGTCCACTTTGAAGTCATCGTGCAAAATATCGTTCGGGTCATCACCGATAGGAGCCACACCCCGGTGCGCGACTACGTAACCTGCTTCATCAAACTCCAAAATAAACCGCTCGAAAGGCTCGAATTGAGAGGCTATTATCGGATTATGCGTCGCCATAAATATCTGTGTATTTTCTCCGACAATGCGCTCGTAAGTTTCCACCAAATCGTAGATAAAATCGGGAAAAAGTCCCTGCGCGGGTTCGTCAGCTAACAAAAAAGCGTTGTCGATTTGGCGATTAAAATGCACCGCAAAGACATGTCCCAATTGAAAAATAAAATTTTTGATACCCGTACTGAGTTGATTGTACGGTATGATTTCGTCGTTTGTCTGCCGCTTGATAAATGCCTCTAAATTGTCATTCAACTGCACCGGGCTTTTCGCGTCGCTGTCGAAATAAAGCTGTGCACTGCTCAGTATTTTGTCCCAAATTTCTCGCAATTCCGCTTTCACATCCGGATGCTTTGCGTCAAATTCTTCTTTTAAATCTCGCTTTGTCCGGTCTAAGTTTTCTTCAGCGTTTTCAAAAACATGTCGGTCGTCTTCGCGCTTTTTGACGTGGTAAATGAGCATTTTCCAAAAGTCATTGACGGTTGCATTTGAGATTTCGTTAATGACAGGAAAATTGTCGAAAAGTATGAGGGCTTCGTTGACGTTTGATTGGGGTAATTTTTCGGTGAATACTTCGTTTTCGCCTTTGATGTAGCTGAGCGAACGGCTTATTTCCCGACTTTCCGAATGATTGGAAAATTGAACTTCAAAATGAACGGGTGACTCATCAAACTTCCCTTTTTTACGTGCTAAAATTCTTGCATTTTTTTCAGTCAACAACTTATTTAAAATGAGTTTAAGCTGCTCCAAAATCGTAGTCTTCCCCGTCCCGTTGCGCCCGATAAAACAAACCCGACGCAAAGGCTGTCCCGCTTTTTCGTGCCCTTGCGGATAAGTAAAATCTAAGGTCAGGTCTTTAAACTGCCGATAATTTTTCAGTTGTAATTTCGTAATTTTCATGCGCAAAATGCTGATAAAAGGATGAGGTGTCATTTTCCGAAAAAGGAAAGATACAAAAATAAAACTTTTGCCCGATTTTATCTTTTCTCACTCCAAACAAAAACAGCCCCTCCCAACAAAATTGCTGAAAGCGGCTGTCTTATATTCTCAAGCAAAAATCAACTACGCGAAGTCAATCCGCTCCAAAGTTTTCTCTAATTCATCGACGTTTTTCACCCCGATAAAAAGATTTTCACCCTCTTTGGTTTGCAAGGCGAGACCGTTTCTGCCGGTCAACGAAATGCGTTTTTCGCGGTTAAAAGAGATGTTGCCGCCGCTCCACTGAGCAATTTCGGGCGTTTTAACAATCTCGCATTTTTCTACATCTTTCCATGCTACCGAGCGTTTTTTATCATGCAACGGCGACAGTTTATACTTAATGTTTTTCTCCGAAACGGAGACCTTTAATCTCAAACTGCGCAGCCACCAAATCAAGCCGCCAAGGGCAATCGCCGTAGCGAGCGCGACCGAGGCACGCAGGTAGTTTTGCTGATTCTGCAATAAAAATTGTACGCCGCTGACCGCCGCTGCCGTGCCGAATATGCCCAACAAAATCAAAACGGGCTTGTCATCGTATCTCTGCTTTTCTTTAAAATTTATCTTTGCCATAACCATGTTTTTGTTGTTTAAAAGTTTAGACGTTTAAGCGTTCAGAACGCCTTCCGCCGTTGACTCTTCGAACGTATATATCTCTTAGCCAAAACTGTAAGAAATTTATATTTTAATTCAAAGGCGACACAAAGGTACGGAAAAAGTAAGTAGTTTACATTAAATTTACATTGAATTAACTTTAAAGTAACTATTTCTACCAAAAGTTTACTGCCCCTTCCGCCGGTTTTGCTTTCAAAATTGAAGACGAACCGTCTAAAAAACACAAAGTGATATTCTTACAGACAAATTATTTTTCAGCAATCATAAATCCGACACGTAAAAACCTCTTTTCGCGTTTTTATTTCAATCAACAATAAACTTACAAAAACCAAAAT
>JAHDCG010000077.1:21060-29072 GCA_020629965.1 Saprospiraceae bacterium
AAACCTCTTTTCGCGTTTTTATTTCAATCAACAATAAACTTACAAAAACCAAAATCAAAAAGCCGCGTTTAACGAAAATGAAAAATTCGATACTCACTCTTTGCTTTTTATTTTCTTTATCTTTATCCGCCACAGATTATTACGTCTCGGCGACGGGCAGCAATTCTAACAGCGGTACGAGCAGTTCCGACCCCTTTCTGACCATTCAACATGCGGCGGATTTGACGCTCCCCGGTGATGTGGTCTATATCATGGACGGTGTTTACAGCAATCAATTTACTTGGCAGGATTTGGTGCTTATTTCGCGCAGCGGAACGGCAGCGGCACCGATTGTGTATCGCAATCTGCCGGGTCACAGCCCGAAAATTGAATTTGACGGATGGCACGGTATCAAAATCGAAGGCGGCGTGAGTTATATCGAAATCGAGGGCCTGGAAATCGAAGGTAATAACGACCAAATCAACCTCAATGATGCCCTGAATCAACCGGGCGGCTGCAATGACCCGAACGGCAATCCGGACGGATTTTTTAACGGTAACGGTATCGCCTCGGACGGCAGGTACAACGGCAAAAACCACCACCTCACCATTCGCAACTGCAAAGTCTATAACTGCGCGGGGGCGGGTATTTCCGCCATTCATTCCGATTACGTGACCGTCGAAAATTGCGAAGTGTACAATAATGCTTGGTATTCCCTCTACGGCAACAGCGGCATTACTTTTTATCAACTCTACAACTTCGACAGCAACCCGGGCATCAGAAATGTTATTCGCAATAACGTGGTTTATAACAATCGAATGGACGTGCCGTGGATTGAATTCTGCGAAATTACGGACGGCAACGGCATCATTATCGACGATAGTCGCAATACTCAAAACGGCTCGACAAACGGTATCTACACGGGCAGAACTTTGGTTGAAAACAATGTGGTCTATGAAAACGGCGGGCGCGGGATTCACGTTTTTGAAAGCAATAAAGTCGATGTTTTAAACAATACGACTTACGCCAACGGACAAAGTACTGAAATCGACGACGGCGAAATTACCGTAATTTTTGCCGACGATGTGCAGGTACGCAACAATATCATTTATGCCAAAACGGGCGAACGACTCAATAAAATCGACGGCACAAATGTCTCGTTTGATTTTAATTTGAATTTTAACAGCACCTTGTTCGACCAGGTCGGCAACAACAGTATCTCCGGCGACCCTTTGTTTGCCGATTTGACGGGTAAAGACTTTTCTCTCGACGCGGGCAGCCCCGCCATCGACGGCGGTACGGATGCTCCCGGCAGCTATGCGACGACCGACATCACGGGTACACCCCGCCCGGTAGGTGCGCTGCCCGATATGGGTGCCTTTGAGGCAATGCTGCCGCTGCCCGTTGCTTATTTATCGCCGCTGCGGGCAGAAAAAACAGCGGACAATAGCGTGCGGTTGAGTTGGACTACGGAAACGGAAGATAACGCATCGCACTTTATTTTACAACACAGTGAAGACGCGCAAAATTTTACAAACATAGCCCGTAAAGACAGTCAAAATGCGGGGAACAGTTATCGGTATTTGCATGCCGATCCTTCCGTCGGTGTCAACTATTATCGGCTCAAGCAAACAGATTTAAACGGAGATTTTTCTTACTCGAAAATCGCAGCGGTGAAAATCGACCCGCTTTTACAGGTCTTTCCCAATCCGCCCGCCAACGGATTTTTTCGGATAAAAAACTACCGCCCCGGACAAAAAATCGTCTTGACCGATACGAGCGGCAAAATCATACAAACCGAATTTTCGGAAGCCGGCGAAGTCTCCGTCGGCGGGTTGGCTGCGGGCGTCTATTATTTGACACTGCTCACGAAAAGCGGACTGCCGGCGGCTACGGAGCGGGTGGTGATACCGTAAGCAGGCAAGCTCACCTCCTAAACTCCCGCTCAAATACCGCCGCGTTCCCCCGGTCATCCGTCACCGTCAGGCGAAAAATATGCTCGCCCGCCGGCAAATCTTCGCGAAAATCGTGGCGCAATAAATTGTTTTTTGCGTCGTAATTCAGCAGCACCCACTTCCCGTCGATTTCCGCACGAAAACGCATGCCTTTGGTAATGCGGTCGGTGCTGAAATTATCTTTTACCTTAAAACTCGTGTACTTAAATCCGCGCATGTCGCTGCGAAAACGCACGGGCGTAATCGTCGGCGGCTCGGTGTCGAGCATAATCGCAAAATCGCCGAGGTCGCGCACCTTGGTTTTCAGTTTGTCGCCCTTCCACTCGCCGCCGAAAGAAATAACGCGGTCTTTGTAGCAGTAAGCGATGAAGGCTTTGCTTTTCAGGTCTTCGGGAATGCTGCGCGTCGGACTGACGGCGAGGTCGAAATACTTATGTACGGGGGCGCGGTAGTCTTCGATTTGGTGCACTGCCGAGTAAAATTCGGAAGAATTATCGTTGGCGGCGTTGTAGTTGAGGTACATGTTTTCGTACAGCGTGCCGACGGGAAAATGAAACTCCATGCCGCCCGCTTTCACTTGATTTTCCTCGTCGTAAGGCAAAATATAGTTGAACGTTTTCGACTCCGGCGGACTGACCTCGCCGCGCTTCACCCAAAAGGTCGCGGTGGCTTCGTTGCCGTGTTTGTCGGCTGCCGTAAGGACAACTTTTTTGGCTCGACTTGCACTTAATTCCACTACGCCGTCGCTGCCGTTTTGCTCGTAAATTTTAATATCGTTGCCCGGCAATTTATACAGGCGGTTGAAGTAGGCTTTCTTCTCGACTTGGTCGCCGTAATCAATGTGAGCATTGAGGTAGCGCACTTCGTCAAAGGCAAAAGTCTCCATCGTAAAGCCGTACACCGGCGCGTCGTCCACGGTCATTTTTACCGAATAAACGCCGTTCCAATTATTCACATTATCGTGGTGGTCATATACTTTGAGCGCGATACCCGTGCGCCAAGCCCCGAGGGTCAGAGTGTCACCGCTGATACCGTATTGATTGCCTCCGAGGTTGCGCAAATCGAGGACTTTAGTGTCGGTCGTTTCGTGCTTGTCGTTGAGGTGATAGATTTTGAGTTGGTGCATTTTCGGGGCACGGGTGTCTTTCATTTTGAAGCCGAAAAGCAAAGGATTTATGGCTTTTTGAGTGCGCGTGTCTCTGATTTCAAAATGCAAGTGCGGCCCGTAAGAACGACCCGAAGTTCCCATTTTACCAATCATTTCGCCTTGTTTAAAAGTGAACTGACCGGGCGCGGGGTACAAATCCACCTCAAATTTTTCGCGGTCGTATTGCTGCGTTTCTATCCAGTCTGCTACCGCCGGCGGGTACGAGTAAAGGTGCGCATAGACGGTCGTGTAGCCGTTCGGGTGCTCGATGTACATGGCATTGCCGTAGCCGCCGCCCTGTATTTTGATACGCGAAACGAAGCCGTCGGCGGGGGCAAAAAGCGGGTCGCCAACCTTACCGTTGCTCGATTTAATGTCGATACCGGCGTGGAAATGATTGGGTCGCAACTCGCCGAATGTACCCGCGAGGCGAAAGGTATGCTTAACGGGAGAAATGAAATAATCTTGCGGATATTCGACGATAACGTTGTCGGATTTGAAAGCAAAAAGAAAAAAAAGCAGGAGCGGAATAAAGCGCATTTTTTTGTACGGTTGACGGTTTGACGGTGAACGGCGGGCGTGACTCGGACGCAGCGCGTTGTTTTTTAGTGCAAATGTAGCATTAAATTCAAGACGCGGTACGGTCGCAAAAAGACACTTAAATTTATTTTTTTCTTTTTATTTTTCAGACAGCGTGCAACTCTTTGAAACAAGACCGGTCATTCTTTTCATCTTCACTAAACTTCTGAAACTCAATTTCAAAATAAATCAAAATCAACCTGTCATGAAAAAAATCACGCTTTTACTCGCCTTCGTTTTTGCCTTAACCGCTGCTTACGCCCAAAAACTGAAAGGCTCCGGACCGCTCGTCGAGCAAGACCTGCGCGTAGAAAATTTTACCGGTATTTCTCTCAACTTCAGCGGCGATGTTTTCATCACGCAGGGCGACCGTTACGCGGTGCGCGTGCAGGGTCAGCAAAATCTCATCGACGACCTGAATACGGAAATCGAGGACGGAATCTGGAAGATTAAATTCAAATCGCGCAACGTGGACTACAAAAGTAAATTTCACGTTTACATTACCATGCCGACGCTGACTTATGCGAAAGTGAACGGCTCCGGTGCGATTACTTCCAAAGGAAAATTCACGAATTTAGACCGCTTAACAGCAGGCGTACACGGCTCGGGCGACCTCGATTTAGACATTGAAGCGGACGCACTTACGGTTAAAGTGACCGGCTCGGGCGATGCGCGTTTCTCCGGCACGGCAAATGCCGTAAATGTCAGCCTGACCGGCTCGGGTGATTACGACGGCTATAATTTGCGCGGAAAAAATTGCGAAGCAAAATTGACCGGCAGCGGCGACATTGAAATTCACGCGACCGAATTTTTATTAGCGGAAGTCATCGGCAGCGGCGACATCGACTACAAAGGCAGTCCGCAGGTAAAAGCGAAGGTGCGCGGCTCGGGGGATATTGACGGGAATTAGGTGATGGTTATTGGTTGGTAGGTGGTGGTCTGCCCGGCCTTTTTGCTACAAAAATTAACGTTCGTTTTTTGCTGCTTTGGGTAAAGAATGAACGTTTTTTTTTTACCGTCGAAAGTCAGGTACGAGGCACTATGTGTTCTGAATTTACAGATAATTTTTACCGGCTTGGTTCTTTCCTGATTAAGTGCCCCGTACCTTTTTACACAGGAGTTACGGGGCACTTCTGCCGGTTAAAGCACGATGAAATTGAGTTTATTCCTGTATAATGCAGAAGAAAGTGCCTCGTACCTTTTCCCCCTATTTGCTTATTTTTTCCGGAAAGGTACGGAGCACTTCCCTCCACTCAAATACAAAAAAATCCGATTTAGCACCTCAATTCGCCAAAAAGTGCCTCGTACCTTTGTCCCGATTTTGCGTATCTTTGAGTCAGATGAAACGCAAATTTTTTACTTCCCTCCTCCTTCTTCTGCTCTTCGTAAAATGCACGACTCCCGCAGCCTATAAAAACGACGACTCTGCCATGCTGTACGACTACAATCTTTCTCCGTTTGAAAATGCCGAAAAACAATACAGCCAAAGTCTGAAAGCCGAATTAGCAGCCGTCGGCTACTCACATACCGACCAAATCGGTCGCTTGTTTTTACGGGCTTTTAAAACAGAAAAAAAGTTGGAAGTGTGGATAGAAAAGCCGGATGCGGCGGGCACGCTGTTGTTTAAAGAATACGATTTTGCGGGCTTCAGCGGAACTTTGGGACCGAAAAGAAAGGAAGGCGACCGGCAAATTCCCGAAGGGGTTTATCACATCGACCGCTTCAATCCGCACAGCAAATTTCACTTGTCCCTGGGCTTAAATTATCCGAATAAGAGCGACCGCATTTTGGGTCATCCGACCGCACCGGGCAGCGATATTTTCCTTCACGGCAACACGCAAACCGTCGGCTGCATTCCGATTACGGACTTGAAAATCAGAGAGTTATACTTATTATCAACTTTTGCAAAGGAAAGCGGACAACAACAAATTCCCGTTTATATTTTTCCTTTCAAAATGACAGACGAAAAGTTAAATGCACACAAAACCTCACCGCATTTCCCCTTTTGGAAAAACCTGAAGACCGTGTACGACAAAACCAAACCACAAAATATTTTCCCCGAAAAACCGGACATCGACCACGCAGGAAACTACCTTTGAACAAAAAAAGTAAAGCAAATTAACATCGAAAACTCAAGCAAAACGCGCCCGTCAACCGTCAACCAACAATCGTCAACCGTACTACATATTCAAATAAAAATCCCCCGTCAAAGCCATGTACTCCTCCGTCCAGTCATTGCGTGCTTCTTTTTGAATAACCAAACCGTCCTCGACCCGCTCGCTTTTCGTTTTAGAAAACTCCAGCAGCAATCGCTCCACGGGCTTATCGGCTTTGGGTTTGACTTCCGTTTTGCGTACACAAAACAGGTGATAATCGGCGGCCATTTCTTCAAAACGCAGACCTTCGATAAAAGGCAGAATAACGGCAAATTTTCCCTTCTCTTTCAACATGCGCTGCACGGCGAGCAGCAAGGCACCGTGCGGCAATTTGACGGTATGCCGCACCGCATCGCGGTCGCTGTTTTTGGTCATCGTGCCGCCGGAAAAAAAAGGCGGATTGCTGACGATTAAATCGTACTTTTGTTTTTTGAAAGAGTAGTCCTGCACCGAGGTTTCGAGGGCGGTGAGTCGCTCCGCGAAGGGGCTGTTTTGCATATTTTCGCGGGCTTGGGTGCAGGCTTTTTCGTCGATTTCTACGGCATCGACCTGCGCGGTTTCGTTACGTTGCGCGAGCATAATCGCGATGACACCCGTGCCCGTGCCGATGTCCAGAATGCGTTCGGCGGCGGTGACATCCGCCCAGGCACCGAGCAGCACGCCGTCCGTGCCCACTTTCATGGTACATTGGTCTTGTCGGACGGCAAATTTTTTGAATTGAAAAGGAGCTGCAGCTTTGGCGGTCATGTGTAAGTTTTAAATTTTAGACTTTAGATGTTAGACGTTAGATATTAGACTTCACTCGTCTCAAATTTAAGACAAAACGCTCATTCATCCGTAGGGTTGTAATTTTCGACCGCAAAAATACCGCTTACCGGCTTGCCGGCGGTCTATTTTTAAATTAAAAACCGATTTGCAAAACGATAAAATGTAATCGGCGGACGTTTTGCAAGCCATTCCGAATGAACATTACCGCAGTTTCGCGCCTTAACGGATAAGCAGTTATTTTTATTTTTACAAACAAAAAAACATGACCTGTAAACTCTACACGACTCTTCTCTTTATTTTTCTTTTTTCTCTTGAAAGCCAAGCGAATATCGGTTTAATTCCGCCGCCGAGCGATACGACGAAAATCGACCGCAACTCGGTTTCGGGCTTTCCGATTGCCTATTTTACACCCGAAACCGATTGGGCTTTCGGTGCCGTCGGCGTTTATGCTTTTCGTCTCAAAGGTATGAAAGACGACAGCCGCCCTTCGCAAATCAGCCTTGCGGGTGCATATACGCTCAATAATCAAATTCTTTTTTATGTTCCTTTTCAGATTTTTTGGAAAAATGCGCGGTGGAATTGGTACGGAGAAATCGGTTATTATCGCTACAATTATTTTTACTACGGCATCGGCAACGACACCCGCGCCGAAGACGAAGAAGTTTACGATGTCAACTATCCGCGCCTGAAATTAAACGCTTTGTACCGCGTTTATCCGAAAATTTACGCCGGCATAAAATATTGGTACGACGGCTACGACATCGTCAAAATCGAGGACGACGGGCTGCTCGCCGAAACGCGCCCTTTAGGCGTCGAAGGCGGCAGAATTTCGGGTTTCGGCGGTGCCGTCAACTACGACGACCGCGATAATTTGTTTTCAACCGCTACCGGCACCTTTGCCGAAGTCGGTTTCTTATTAAGCCGTGCCGCTACGGGCAGTAACTACGATTTCTCAAAATACACCGCAGATTATCGACGCTTTATCAGTATCGGCGCAGACAAAAAATCCGTGCTCGCCCTCAATGCTTACGCGGAATTTTCAACGGGCGACGTGCCTTTTTACCAACTCGCTTTCCTCGGCGGCAGTCGCCGAATGCGCGGCTACGTGGACGGGCAATACCGCGACCGTCACTACGCTGCCACACAGGCGGAATACCGCTTTCCGATTTTTTGGCGGTTCGGCGGCGTAGTCTTTGCTTCGACCGGCGGCGTCGGTTCGGAGGTGAGCGACATCCCCGGTAATTTGCGCTTTGCGGCCGGCGGCGGTCTCCGTCTTTTACTGAATGAGCAGGAAGGTATCAATATTCGTGCGGATTACGGCATCGGTGAGGAAGGCAGTACGGGTTTTTATTTGACGATTGGGGAGGCGTTTTGATTTACGATTTATTGAGCGCAGCGAAATCCCGACTTTAGTCGCGGACGATTTAC
>JAHDCG010000232.1 GCA_020629965.1 Saprospiraceae bacterium
TTCCATGAACACGATTTTTACATTTTTATTCCGGAAACTTTCTTTAGCAAAACTGATTGAGAGAGGATTTTTTTCCAAAAAAAGTATTAAGTGTACATTAGTGTCCGCATTAATGCTTTTTGCTAACATGTCTTTCGCGAGCAGCTTTTTTGAAAAGGTATTTACGGGAGTTAAGCACGAAATAAGAGCTACCGTTTTGGAAAATCCGATAGTGGATTTATGTGAAGCGGATTTTTTCGAGGTGATGAGTTTTGACTCGGAGCGTTTAATTAACAGTACGGCAGCAGCAGCAACCTTTAATTATACGAACAGCAACAACTCGAACTCAATCGACAGCGATGCCGTACTCAACGGCAATAATGCGGAAATTACCGCAGTGACGGGTGACTACGGTCGGATTGACCATAGTTTTGATGTTGGTTTTAGCAGTTGTGTCAGTCCTACTGCTACCCTTACTTCAAATCAAGGTACTTGTGCCGGTACGACACCTAACAATGACGCTGCCATAAGTCTGACATCTATATCTAATGCCGACAAAGCCGGCATCTCCTCCGGCAATACCTATACCGGACCTGCTTACGGCGATGCGGTCAATATCGATGTTAACAGCGGAGCAGGACAGTTCACCGGCTTGATGCACGCCACACAGTACACCGTGCGGATGTGGAACGGGGCGAACGATTGTTTTGTGGATGAGGTGGTGACCGCAGCGACGATTGATTGTAGTATGTCTTGCATCAATCCTACCGCTTCCATCTTCGCCATCCAACCTTCCTGTACCAACGGCAATCCAAATAGTGACGGCTATTTACAAATCAGTAGCGTCCAAAATGGCGACCGCTACGCCGTATCTACGGGTAACACCTTTACGGGCGATACCGATTACGCTAACGCGACGATGATTGGTGCTACGCCTTTTCAATTCAATATGGGTTTGAGCAATCCGAGCGGTACGCAGGATTATACCCTGCGAGTGTTTAACGGAGCGAGTGATTGTTTTATGGATGTCGTGGTGACGATGAACGAGCAAGATTGTACGACGGGTTGTACCTGCGAGGACTATCTATATCTCAACGATACCGGACAAAACGTTAACGCTACCGAAAAATTTCGCGTCAACAAAACCGATGGTAGCCTGACTGAAATCGGTGATACCCAAAATGGTATGCCTTGGCTTGATGCCGCCGGAGTGGCCAGCAGACCGCACGCCGTGGCAGCAGACATTAACGGCTAATTATATATCGGTTCACTGGACGGTGATTTTATCAAAAAGTTCACCTGTGACGGAGAGCCCGTTGATGCCGACCTCAGCACTCCCGCTTTCGATAATTTTACCGATGATGGCTTCTCCTATAACCACTTTTCACGCGACAATTTACTTTACGTTTCACTGGATGACATCAATGAAGTTCGCATTTACGACCTGTGTACCGGACAACAGCAGGGTTGCCAAAACCTTGGTGGCGGAGGTTCTTTGTGGGGACTAACTGAAGGTCCCGATGGTCGGTGGTACGGCTCGGGATTCTTTAACGGTATCTCGCGCGGAACTCTTGACCCCGATAGCTTCGATGATGGAGCGGGGGGCTGCGGTAGTTCGGAAGTCTGGATGACGCTGGCAGATTTCGGTATTACCCCCAATTTCAACTCAGAGGATTTTGTACCCATAGGTCTTACCTTCGACGACGAAGGTTTTTTGTACGTAGCTTTCTCGCAGGGGTTTGGTTTTACGGCTCCTTCCTACATTGTTAAGGTTGACCCCGCCACCAAAACCGTTATCGACCAAACGTCCACGGACTCTGCTACTGACGCTGACGACAACGATGGTATGAACTGGGCGGCGGCGCGCGGCATCGTCTTTAGCGAGGCTTCGGGACTTATCTATGCTTCCACCCTTGATGATTGTATCGCCGCATTTGATAAAAATTTAAATTACCAACCCGGTTCGAGCGTTCATATTCGGGGAGAATTTCCGAAAGGCATCGGGATAAATACCGAATGTTGTCCGACTAATAATAATCTTACTATCGACACTACACTGTGCGCCGCCGCCATGAACGATCAGATATTTCTTCAGGAACTGATTAGTTGTGATGGCACCATTTGCGAGGGGCAGTGGCAGGAAGGCGGTACCAATACCGGACTGACTTATAACGAATGCGATAACACTATCACCATTGATGCATTGAATGCCTGCGGTACGTTTACCCTCGAATCGGACGGAACGGGCAACAACCCGCAGTGTGGTGCTTTTAAGATTACGGTTAATATCAACGTCGGTAACATCACCGCCCCCGTCATCGCCGCCAACCAAACAGTTTGCGAAGGTGACGACCCCGCCGCCTTTACGTTAACCACTGCGGCTGCGGGCAGCAATACGGTTGCCTATCAATGGCAAAGCAGTACGACCGATTGTGCAACCGATTTTATGAACATTTCGGGCGCAAACAGCGACACTTACGACCCGCCGAGCGGTATTATGCAGACGACTTATTACCGCGTGATTTCAGCAGTGGACGGTGGCTGCAGTTCGGGAATGTGCACTGATACAAGTAATTGTGTAATAGTAACGGTTAATCCGCTGTTTACGGCAAATACGGCAAGTCTTGCTGTCTGCGACGACGGTGACGGCACGGTAGATTTCGATTTGACAAGTGCGGAAAACACCGTCACGGGCGGCGCAAGCGGCGTTACCGTAGCGTGGTTTACCGATGCGGCTCTGATGAATGCGATTGCTGCTCCGACGGCTTACGCAAGCAGCGGCGGGACGGTTTACGCCGAAGTAACGAATACGAGTACAACCTGTACGGCGAGTGCCGCAGTTACTTTGACGGTTAATACTTTACCGACCGCAATCGCAACGGCAACCCCCGCCACTTGTGTAAACGGTACCTCGACGGCAAACAACGACGGAATGATTACCCTTTCCGGCTTTGCGGGTACGGATACATATCAATACAACACAGGCAGTACCTTCAATGCGGGAACAGCGACTCCGGCCGCACCAATGACCATTCCCGGTGACGGTATAATTGCAATCAATTTGGCAAATCCGATCGTTTCACAAACCTACACGGTGAGAATAACGGGCAGCAACGGTTGCTTTATCGACCGCACGGTGACGCTGAACGAAACACGGTGTGACGCCGATATCGACTATCCGGATTACTCTTCAAGTATCAGACCTTGTGATGACGAGCCGTGTCATACCATCAGCCCCGATTTGTACTTGGGGCAGGGAGTCAGCGGTGATACCGCACCTGCCGTCAACGAAAGTGCCGACAGCGACGACGATGACGGGGTTTGGGTCGGTGAGAATATGCAGTTTGTCCCGGGCAATACGGTACGTTTCCCCGTAACGATTTACAACAATGCCGGCTCATTTGCCCACTTGCGAATGTGGATAGATTGGAACGGCGACGGAGATTTTGTAGACTCGGACGAGCAAATCGAAAACGATACTTATCCTTCAACGGGTGCGGAAAACGTTGTATTAATCTCGGTAACGATTCCGACGGATGCCGTACAAATCACGGACATTGCCTTGCGGGTGCGTTTAAGCACCGACGACGCAAACTCCGCAGAACCTTGCAGCAACGGTAACTGCGCGACAGACGGCGAAATCGAAGATTATTTACTACACGTCGATTGCCCGACGAAGGTATGCCCGCCGGTTCAGTTGTTGAAAACGTCGGGAAATCCGTAGCGTCGTTTTTAATTGACTAAAATCGATGCTGCGACGACAACAAAAAAAAACAGACACGGCGAACACTCGTGTCTGAAAAACTGAACTTTTATAAACAAAATCCAAACGGGAATGACCCGATTAACATTATTTCTTAGGTTTTGTGTAGGTGTTGAAAAAGGTTGTTTAGAAGTTTAGGCGTTTAAAACGTTTAAACCGCCGCAGCAATCTAAACGCCTAAACCCTTAAACACGTCTTAGTGCCCCGCAATCATAATCTGCAAAGGAGGAAGAAAATCTCATAGTATGTGTGTGTTTGTTTTGTAAAAATTTGTAATCGGCAAGGGGTGTTTTGTCACACGAGTGCCGTGTGACAATTGAAAAAGCGGTTGACTATCAAGAAAAGCCCTGCGGATTTAAAGGCAATCGTGTATCGGAAAAGCGTCGAAAACTTGTTCGGAATTTTGTAAACGCTTACAAAAAATTATATTTTGGAATAGTTGTGAGTGCTCCGGAAATGTCCGGCTGTACCAAAAAAGGGGGAGAAGAAAAAGAGAAATGAGAAACGACTCTTTGTCCGAATGCGGGGGGAATGTTTTTTGATTTGATGACAGCGACGAAAAATGTCAAAGTGTTTTTCGTCCGTTGACAAGGCAAAGACAGTGGTGCTGTTTTTACCTTTTTTGACACAAATACGAGCAAAATAATCATTCTAAGCGGCGGTTTTTCGGACTGAAAAAACCATCGATTCGACTTTTTTTGCTGCTTTATCAATGAAGAAAAAGAAATAATATGATTGTTTTTAATTATTGAAAAATATTGTAAGTCAGAGGCTTAGGTGATTTTAATCAATGAAGACGTTCGTTTTTATCGAGGTTTGCGTTTGCTTTAAAATGCGGATAAATCGAAACAAAAAATAACTCATAAAGTGCCGTTAATTCACGTGTCACAATCGGAAAAGAAAACTCGAAACGAAGAGCAAAAAACGGTAAATTAACTGTTTTCAGGTAGTTTTGTCGGGACACAAAATGTACCGAATTTGCCGAGCGGTGTTTATTTTTTGCAGGCAGGAGGGGCAGCGGTTAGGTTTTTGAAGGGATGATGCCGGGAGGGGGCGGGATTTTTTAGTACGGCTCTGCTTTGCGGCTTCAGCCCCCTAACCCCCGAATCGGGGGAACTTTCTCCGGGCTTGAGTCTGTGGTAAATCTCGATGTTTTTGGTACT
>JAHDCG010000003.1 GCA_020629965.1 Saprospiraceae bacterium
ATCAGCGTAAAATCTTAAAAAATCCTAACGAATCAGCGTAAAAAATCAATATACAAAAGCCGGCGTCAGACACGTTTCTTGCTTGAATAAATGCTAAACCTAATTTTCCCGTCCTCTCTTGGTATCCGTGTCAGACGCCTAAAAATCAGCGTAAAAAATCCCTACATCCGTCCCTCATCCCCAAAACTATAATACCCGTTTCCGCCCACGATGATATGGTCTAAAACCCGAATATCCAGCACCTTCCCCGCTTCCGTCAGTTTTTTGGTCAGCGTCACATCCGAGGGCGATGGGTTGAGATTGCCCGAAGGATGATTATGGCACAAGATGAGAGAAGTCGCGCCGGGTTGGTCGAGTACGCGTTTGAATATCAATTTTGCATCCATAATCGTTCCCGAAGTACCGCCGACGCTCATTTGTGCGCGGGCCAAGACCTTGCTCGCCCGATTGAGTATCAGCATCCAAAATTCCTCGTGCGGCAGGTCGGCGAGCGTCGGACCGAGGATGTTGTACGCATCCCGACTGCTGCGAATGACGGGCTTGACGCGCACGGCGGTCATTTGGCGACGTGCGCCGAGTTCGACGGCGGCGGCAATGGAAATGGCTTTGGCTTCGCCGATACCTTTAAATTTCATGAGTTCGGCGATGCTTCTCTTTCCCAGTTCATGCAAATTGTTTTCCGCACTATCTAAAATCCTTTTAGCCAATGAAACGGCTGTCTCTCCCGGACTACCTATTCCTATTATGATTGCAATAAGTTCAGCGTCTGTCAAAGCAGATTTGCCTCTATGTAACAACTTTTCGCGCGGTCTGTCCTCTTCTGCCCAAGCATTGATAGTTAAATGTTCTTTAGTATAATCCTGCATTTTTTGAAGGTGGAATTGTGATTTTTTAGTTTTCTCAAAAGTGAAGGTAGCGGATTTTTGACGGAATTTACAAACGTCGGTTACATATTTGTTTTGAGCAAATGAAAAAAGGGAAATGCAGCGGTTTGTGCATTTCCCTTTTTAGTTCATCGACTGAAGTCGATGCTACGGTGCGGACTTACAGCGTCAGTAAGAAACCGATGGTAAAATTCCCTTCCCAGTCAAACACGAAAGTATCGCAGTTCGTGCCGTCTTTGAGAGCTTTGTAGATGTTCAAACCCGCTTCGATTTTCGCGCCTTCCATGCCGCTGTAGGCACTCGGGTCTTTCAGCACGGTGTAGCGTTCTTCGCCTTTGCGCACTTCTTTTGCCAACTGAAACGGCACCCCGCCGAGGATAAAGCAGGTTTTGGTTTTGCCCGCCGGCAGATTCCCTGACATCTGTCGCACTTCGCGGTACACGGTTTTGTCATCGACATTGTCTTTGTAGTACTTCGCACCGTAACTTTCCAAGGCTTTGACCTGTGCATTTTGGATGTAAGAAATTTTGGTATTTCCCGACCCGATATCGACCATAAAAGAGTTGTCGTAATACTGTTTCGGCAGACTCGCCTGCAATGCGTAGCGACCTTCCTGCTCCGGCGTTACGGTATTTACAAAGTAACCCATACCCTGCAATTCTTTGATAATTTTGGTCGTAGATTCGACTTTCTGCGCACCGGAGCTGACCACAAAGTGAATATTTTTTCCTTCCACACCATAATCGACCATGTCGCCGATGTAGGCTTTCAGACCGTCACGAATATCACGTGCCGTAGCCATGTTATCGTACACGAGGCTGTTGCCCCAATCGGCTTTTTGCAGCTTCCAATTTTTGCGATTGTCGATATCGACAACAAAAGAATTGAAGCCCGACGCGCCTAATTCCACCACGCCTTTCAACGTCCCGTTTTGCGGCATCGGCGGCGCGTAACTAAAGCTGCGCATCGCATTATTATTGTTGCTCGGCGCGGGTTTGGCTTCTTCCGCCGTGTTATCATTATCGGAAGTCATACCGCCGTCGGCATCTGCGTCGGTCGTGGTCGTTTCGACATTTTCCGTACCGTCACCGCCGATATTTTGCAGCGCAGGCACAAAATTGCGAATTAAAAAGAAAGCCCCCACCGCAATCGCCGCCACGATGAGCAGACGAGACAAGGGAGTTAATCTGAATTTTGCCATGATATTTACGTTTTGTTATGTAAAGGTTGTTTCTAAAGGTTGTAAAGGGGTTGTAAAGGTTGTAGAAAGTTGTAGGAATGGGAAGTTTTGAGGTTGGGGAGTTGGGTGGTTTAGATTGTAACACGAAAGCGTAATTTTTTCAAGCCTAAATTCTGTTCTCAAGTTCTAAAGACGCGGAAAAACGCGTCTCGCCCCGAAGCAAAAAATTCGCTCTCAAGTATATCTGTTCCTCCAAAGAACATCCCGCCGTCCACCGTCAACCTTCCACCGTCAACCGCCTTTGCCTATCCGCCTCATACAGCGCAATGCCCGTCGCCACCGATACATTCAAACTGTCGCCCTCGCCGCGTTGCGGAATGATAAATTTTTCGTCGGCCTCGCGTGCTACGTGGATGCTGACCCCCTCCCACTCCGAGCCGATAATCAATGCCGTCGGACCGGTCAAGTCCAAATCCGTCAGCGATTTTTCGGCTTTCAAATCGGAGGTAAAGGTCTTAATTCCGTTCATTTTCAGCCACTCTATTGTACTGACCAAAGATTTTTCTCGACAAACGGGCATTTTCGTCAATGCCCCGGCGGAAGTTTTAATCGCAATGCCGTTAATCTGTGCCGCGCCTTTATGCGGCACGACAATAGCGTGTACGCCCATAATTTCCGCAGAACGGGCGATAGCACCGAAGTTGCGCACGTCGGTCACGCCGTCGAGCAGGAGAAAAAGCGGCGTTTCGCCCCGTTCATAGACCATCGGCAACACGTCTTCCAGTTTGTAGTACGGTATTTCGGAGAGCAAACCGATAATGCCCTGATGATTTTTGCGCGTCCAGCGTTCCAGTCTTTCTTTCGGTACGATTTGCAGCGGAATATCAAAGTCGCGGGTCAAGTGCCGAATCGAGACTTCAAACTCGCCGTGCGTGCCTTTTTGCAGCAGGACACGGTCGAAACTTTTGCCGTCTTTAATGGCTTCAATCACCGGATGCCGACCGAAAATAAGTTGTGTTTCTTTTCCCAAAGGATTGTTTTATGAAAAGTGAATGTGAGGGCGAAGGTAAGAAAAAAGGATTGCGATTTACGAATTACGATGTACGATTTACGAGGGTCAAGGAAGTTTTCATTTGTTCTGTTTAGAAACTGATAAGAGTCTTCCGCTTTTGAAATTATTTCAAATCAATGCTTGCCCGCACCGTAGCATCGACTTTAGTCGATGAGCTATTTTGAATATCCGGGGTAGCATATCGACTAAAGTCGATGCTACGAAAAGGTAACCGGCCGCTAAGTCAGCCCCTTCCGCAATTCCGCAAACGCCTTTCGCATCCGATTTATCGCCTCCTGCAAAGTGCCTTCCGACTGCGCAAAATTGATGCGATAATGAAACGGCAAGCCGAAAACCTCTCCGTCGGCGATGTGCAAATTGTAGCGATTTTTGAGATAAGCGGGCAGTTCCGCGCTTTTTTTAAAACCCGCCTTTTCACATAAATCGGTCATATCCGGAAAGAGAAAATACGCGCCGTCGGGCAGGTAAACGTCGATGTTTGCTTCTTTTTTTAAAAAATCGTACAGCGTTTGGCGACGGTCTTTACCGTGTTGCTGCCATATCAGACCGTAGAGTTTTTCCTTTTGCAGAGCTGTCCACGCAATGCGCTGCGTGGCAACGGGCAGCCCGTAAGTCATCATTTTATGCAGGTCGGTGAGCCGGGAAATGTAGTCGGCATTGTGCGAATAAAGGTAAGCAATGCGCCAGCTCGTCAGCCCGAAAGATTTGCTGAAACCGTTGACGGTAATGACTTGCTCGGCGATTGAAGGGAAGAAAGAAAGCGGATAAAAATCGTTGTCGCTGAAATTGAGCAGCTCGTAAATTTCGTCGGAGAGAATGAGCAGGTTCGGGTATTTGCGCAGCACCTGCACAATATCAATCATTTCGGAATGCGTGTAAATGCCGCCGCCCGGATTGCCCGGATTGGTCCAAATCAACATTTTTGTCTCCTCGGAAAGAACCGCGTCGAGTTCCGTTGCCGTGATTTTGTATTGGTGTTCGCGTTGCGTCAAAGGCGTTTTCAACGCGACCTTTTTGGCTTTTAATAAATCCGAAAAATAACCCCAGGCGGGCAGCGGCAGCACGACTTCATCGCCCGCATTCAGCATTTTTTCGACAATCAGATACAAAGCCTGTGTCGCCCCCTGCGTCACCAAAATATTTTCGGGCGTCAGGTATTGAATGCCGTTGGCAATCTGCAACTTCGCCGCAATCGCCTCCCGAAAACCCTCCAAACCCTGAAACGGCGCGGGTGTGCCGTATTCCGCATCGGTCAGTTGGTCGGTGAAGGACAGATTGAGCGCGTGAAAATTGGGGATATCGAGGTAGCCGACGGCGAGGTTGATGGCTTGCATTTTTTGTTTAATTTCGAAACGGTATGAGCCTTTCGTTTTTACTCACAGGGTGACTCAAAGTCACCTTTTGAGTAAAAGCGAAAGATGACCTAATGTTCATCTAATCCTCTGTCACCAACTCCATAATCTGCGAAGCGTGCGTTTTCGTTTTCACCTTGCCGATAACGTGCGAAATCACACCGTTTTCGTCAATGATATAAGTCGAGCGCAGCACTCCGTCGTACTCTCTGCCCATGAATTTTTTGCGCCCCCAGGCCTCGTAGGCTTGCAGCACTTCCTTATTTTCGTCGGCAAGCAGCGGGAAAGGAAACTCATATTTTTTAATAAAATTCTCGTGCTTTTTCGGACTGTCGGGACTGACGCCGAGTAACTCGAAACCCATTTTTTGCAACTCCGCATAATTATCGCGCAAATCGCAGGCAGCCGCCGTACAGCCCGGCGTATTGTCTTTCGGATAAAAGAAAAGTATCAGTTTTTTGCCCTTGTAATCAGACAGAGAAACAGTTTCGTTTTTTTCGTTCACGCCCGTAAAATCGGGTGCTTTTTGACCGGATTGCAGCATAGTTTTTTTTAGGTGAGAGGGGCGAGGAGAGAGGTGAGAGGCGTTCTGCTCTTTGCTCTTCATTCTCAATTCCCCCGCTGTTAATAGTATTTTTTCAAATAGCGAAACATTGTAGCGGCGCAATAGTTCGCCGTAAAGCGAGAACAGTCTGTCAACCAACAACTGCCCACGACTAAAGTCGGGATTTCGCTATCGCTCAACAAACCATCAACCCCGCAAGGGCCTGTACCGCGCCTTATCCAAAATCTCCTGCGCGTCCGATTTTTGCATTAATTTGTTCAAAGTGACTTCCGGATTACGCGCCATGTAAGAGCGAATAATTTGCAGACCGATGTAATTCGCGGTTTGTCCGGGGGCGGAAGGCGGCATGTCCGAGTTGCCGACCGGCGAGGGATTGATGAGCTTGTTAAACTCCCGATAGTCAGTGCTGTACAGCAGTTCGCGGTCGAGCAGGTAGGCGTAAATTTCGTACTCATTTTGTTTGAGCCACTGCGTTTTTTCGGCGGATTGCTCCAAAATAATCGAGTCGGCGGTGTAGGGCAGCAGTTTTTCCTGAAAGTAAAGTTGCTTGCCGTTGTGTACCATAAAATCCAACAGGCGATTACCGGCGAGGCGACCGGCTTTGTCTTCGGCAAGGGTTTTGATTGCTTTGCTGACCAAATGTTCTTCGTTAAAAGTGCGCGTCAAATATTGCGAAAAAGCCTCGTTTTGCGGATTGTATTGCTGATAAGGGTAATCGTTTCCGAGGAAAAAATCCAAGCCGACGGCGAGGTCGTTGTCGCCGTAAATAAAAGCCGCCACGCTGTATTCCGAGATGAAAGTGGTCACGGTCGGCGTCTTGTCCTGCGGAAAATAATGCTTATAAAACTTAAACGCCCGCTCGAAGTGACCCTTTACTTTTTTCGGGTCTTTATACAAAATCTGCACGGTGTCCTGCAACTTCGTGACCGCCGGGTGCGTGACGAAACCCTTCAGGTATTCGATTTCGCCCTGCGGTGCGTAGCGCGGGTCGTTAATTTTCAGAATTTGATTGAAAAAAATATTACCGAAAACGGGGTACTTTTCGTTCAGTTTTGCCAACTCCGCCGTCATACCGGTCGTATCGACGGAAAAAAGGTCTTGCTCGAAACGACGAAACTCGGTTTCAACCGTTATGTCATCGACATCGGGGATATTTTTATCTTTGCCGCAATTTACGAACAGCAAAACAATGGAAATAAGTGTCAAATACAGCGAACACTTTACGAGGTTCATACTTTTAGAGTTGTGTTTGAAAGGAAAATTAAACGCCTTTTAAATAACGTTGTTATTCTCAAAAAAATTGACCGCAAAGAAGCAAAAAATTTAATTGCTCGTTACGGTTTTTACCAATACCGACCTAAAATACTAATCCGAATCCGCTTAAATTTTCGGCAGCGTATTCGATAAATTAACAACATGAAAAAAATATTCATACTCTCGCTTTTTCTCGGCATTTTCTCATTGACCGCGCAGGCGCAAGGCGATTTGCGCTTCGGCATTCAGGTCAGCCCGACCTTTTCCTGGTTGGACAGCGACGATAAATTCGTCAATTCCAACGGCTCTAATGTCGGTTTGCGCCTCGGTTTGTTCGGCGAATACTACTTTCAGGAAAATTACGCCTTCACCGCCGGTCTCGGTTTTGCTTTCGGACAGGGCGGCACTTTGCTGTACGACGACCCGGGTACTTTTTGGACAGAAACCGAAGAATTGCCCGTTGCTCTGCAAGGCGTAACTCTGCCCGCCGGCGCGGAACTCAAACACCGCATTCAATACATCGAAATACCTTTCGGTTTGAAATTGCGTACCCGTGAGTTCGGTTATTTCCGAGGTTTTGCGGAACCGCAATTCATTTTCGGCATCAATTCGAAAGCCCTCGGCGACCTCACGGCTTCCGGCGGCATCGAAGAAACCGACCTGAATATTCAGGAAGAAGTTAACGCCCTCGCTTTGGCTTGGGGTTTCGGTATCGGCGGCGAATACAGCGTCAGCACAGCCACGGCAATCATCGGCGGTCTGTACTTTCAGCGCATTTTTACCGACGTGACGGACGATAACGGCACCATCGACCGCACCGCTCAAATGCGCGGCATCGTCGATAACGACATTAAAGCCGTCGGAAATTCATTGACCATTAAACTGGGTGTGCGTTTCTAAAATCGGCATAGTTTAACAAAAAGCTACGGGCGTACCGAATATTTCGGTATGCCCGTTTTCGTTTATACTTTTGCGCACAGTAACGGCGACTTTCAAGTCGTCCGGAAATAGCGGAACGTAAAAAAAATCCATACATGAAATTCACCAAACAACACACCGACCCCGCTTCGAAAGCCCGCGCCGGCTTACTCGAAACGGCGCATGGCAACATCGAAACGCCGATTTTTATGCCCGTCGGTACGATTGGGACGGTGAAAGGTATTCACCAAAAGGAGCTGGAAGACGAAATCAACGCGCAGATAATTTTGGGGAATACTTACCATTTGTATCTGCGTCCGCAAACGGATACGCTGCGCGCGGCGGGCGGTCTGCACAAGTTTATGAATTGGAAACGCCCGATACTGACCGACAGCGGCGGTTATCAGGTGTATTCTTTGGCACACCGTCGCAAAATTAAAGAAGAAGGCGTGACTTTCGCCTCGCACATCGACGGCAGTAAACACTTTTTCAGCCCCGAAAAATCCATCGACATCCAGCGCGAAATCGGCGGCGATATCATCATGGCTTTTGACGAATGCACCCCCTACCCCTGCGAGTACGGCTACGCCAAAAAGTCGCTCGCCATGACCCACCGTTGGCTCAAACGCTGCCTCAAATACCACGCGGAAAACGGCGGCTTATACGGTTACGAGCAAAATCTTTTTCCGATTGTTCAGGGCAGCACTTTTAAGGATTTGCGCATCGAGTCCGCCAAATTTATCGCCGACCAAGATGCGGTCGGTAATGCCATCGGCGGTCTCTCGGTCGGCGAGCCTGCTCCCGAAATGTACGCCATGACCGACATCGTGACCGACCACCTGCCCGTCGATAAACCCCGCTACCTGATGGGGGTCGGCACGCCCGTCAACATCTTAGAGTGCATCGCTTTGGGCGTCGATATGTTTGATTGCGTGCTGCCGAGTCGAAATGCGCGCCACGGTACCATTTACACCGCCGAGGGATATTATAACGCCAAAAATGCGCGTTTTAAAGATGATTTTAGTCCGATTGATGAAAACGGAGCTTGCTCGACGAGTCGTAATCACACGAAGGCTTACTTGCGGCATCTTTTTAATGCGAAAGAACTTTTAGCGGGACAAATTGCCACGCTGCACAATTTAAGTTTTTACCTGTGGCTGGTCGGCGAGGCGCGGCAGCACATTATCGACGGGGATTTTTTGAGCTGGAAGAATGAGATGGTGGTGAAATTGGGAACGAGGATTTAGGTGGTAGGTGGTGGTTGTTAGGTGGTGGGTCGCTGCTCTTAATTTCGGAGTAGAATTGAGTTTTCGGGGAAAGGTACGAGGTACTTGTTTTTTGCAAACTCCGGAAGGATGCCAAAATATTGGAGAAAAGGTACGGGGTACTTGTTTTTGCAAAATTCGGAAATATGTCTAAATACCACGTGTTGTTCGTGTCAAAAGTACCCCGTACCTAAACCTACTTATAAATAATTAAATGAAAAAATTAGACAAATACATTATCGGCAAATATTTGGGCACCTTCCTCTTTACGGTGCTGATTTTTTCGTTGATAACGTTGATTGTCGATTTTAGTGAAAAGGTCGAGGAGTTTATCCAAAAACCGACGACGGTGCAGGAAATTATCTTAGATTATTATACGACTTTTCTGATTTATATTAACGGGATTTTATTTCCGCTGTACGCTTTGGTAGCGGTCATTTTTTTCACTTCGCGTTTGGCTTCCAATTCCGAAATCATTTCCGTACTCAACGCCGGAGTGAGTTTTCGGCGGTTGCTGCTGCCCTATTTAATGGCGGCGGGGGCGATTGCAACCGTGCATTTTGTCGGTAATCATTTTCTGATTCCGATGGGAAATAAGACGCGGATTGACTTTGAAAACAAGTATATCGTCACCGACCATAAGCGGACGATTGACAAGGATATTCACATGTTCATTACGCCGAACGACAAAATTTACGTTCGCTTTTATCAGGTGCAGGACACCACGATGCGCGACATACGGCTGGAGCATTTTGAAAATAATCAACTGACGGAACTGACGAAGGCGACCAACGCCAAGTTTCTCGGCTACCCGAATAAATGGGAACTGAAAAACTATGAAATCAGGACTTTCAACGACATGCAGGAGACTTTAATTTTCGGCAAAGGCAAGAAAATCGACACCACTTTTAACCTCGTGCCGGAGGATTTTGTGCGTTTTCACAATCAAAAAGAAATGATGACGACGCCCGAATTATACGACTTCATCGACGGCGAAATACAACGCGGCATCGGCAATACGCAGATTTATGACATTGAAATTTACCGCCGCAGTGCCGACCCGGTTTCCATAATTATCCTGACGCTCATCGGGGTGGCGGTCGCGGCGCGGAAGGTGCGCGGCGGCATGGGTCTGCACCTCGCTATGGGCATCGGTATCGGTGCGATTTTTATTTTTCTCTCCCGTTTTACCCAGACTTTTGCCATGAGTGAGTCGCTGCCCGCCGTCCTCGGGGTCTGGCTGCCGAATATTATTTTTGGGATAATTGCGGCATACCTGATAAGCAAAGCACAGAAATAGTTGATAGTTGGTGGTTGGTAGTTGATGGGAGGCTTTCGGTTTTTGCTTCAATGATTTGTTGTTCTTTAATGTCATTTTTTCTTCCGACATTCCTTTTCTCGGGCATTACTGACAGTTTGGTTTAAATGCAAGTTTGGTGCGCCGTCCACCGTAAAACCGTCCACCGTCCACCGTTTTAATAAAAAGAATACTCGTTCGACGTCGCAAAGGTAAAATACACCTCTTCCGCCGTAAGATTAGTGCGGGTTTCCAAATAATTTACCCACCATGCTTTTTCGGCTTCGGTAGGATTTCTGACGTAAAATCTTTGGTACGTTTCCGTGATGAACGCAGGCAGGTCGGCGCGCATTTCGGCGGTCGGCGGGAGGATGACGTTCGGGTCGCTCATCATTTTGGCGATGACGGTTTCGTAGGCGACTTGCTTGTCACCGATGGAGTTGACCACGTCGGTCAGGCGCGCCAATTTCGTCGGCGAAAGGGCGGTTTGGTACAGATTAGCGTAAGCGACGTTGAGAAATTGCTCGGTGCTTTTTTGCTTGGTTTTGCCGCCGTTGTTAGAGGTGACGGTTACCGGATTTACTTCATAAATGACGGTTTCTTCGGTGCAGCCGAAGGCGAGGAAGACGAGGAGCGAGAAAAAAAAATACTTCATTTTTGAAAGTTTACGGTTTATGAGTTTATGGTTTATCAAGGAAGCGGACGCCACAAAATTACGGTAATTTCCGAAACTGTGGCATTTCTCCCAATCCAAGGTTAATTGCTTCTGTTTACCATAACATCAGGAGCGCAGAAAATTCCCCCGAATCGGGGGTTAGGGGGCTGAAGACGAGGAGAGCCAAGCGTCTTCAGCCCCCTCCGCCCCTCCACGACTAAAGTCGGGACAGGCTGAATCGGGGGAACCCTGCCGGGAGCGACTTGTGCCCCCGTGTGCTAAACTTTACAAATAATCAATCCAACCGCCCAACCCCTCAACCTCCCAACCCCAAAACCAATCCAAGACGCAAAGCGTTACCACTCAAACAAATCTAACATCTCAAACAAAATAAACCTTTTCCCTTTGCTGCTAAACTACAAAAACTTCGGGCAGGGCGACCCGCTCATCATACTGCACGGTCTGTTCGGTACGCTCGATAACTGGCAGACACTCGCCAAACGTTTCGCCGAGGAACATACCGTTTTCATCATCGACCAACGCAATCACGGAAAATCGCCGCATACTTTAGAGCACAGCTATACACTGATGGCGGAGGATTTGCGGGAGTTTATGGAGTCGCAATTTATGTTTAAAGCCCACATTTTGGGTCACAGCATGGGCGGCAAGACGGCGATGAAATTTGCGCTGATGTACCCCGACATGGTCGATAAACTGACGGTGGTCGATATTTCGCCGCGCGGCAATGCCGGCGGTCACGAGCTGATTTTCAAAGCCCTTTTCGGATTGGATTTGGATAAAATCGAAAGCAGAAAAGAGGCGGACGCGGCACTGTCGGTGTTGATAAAACAAACGGGCGTGCGGCAGTTTTTACTGAAAAATTTGACGCGCAAAAAAGAAGGCGGCTACTGCTGGAAAATGAATTTGGAAGCTCTGTTTAATCATTATTCCGAAATACTCGCGGGCATTGAAAGCGAAGAAGTTTTTGACGGTGAAGCCCTTTTTATTCGCGGCGGAAAATCGGACTATGTGCCGGATGCGGACATTCCTTTGATTGAAAAATATTTCCCCGAAGCAAGAGTGGAAACCGTAGCGGACGCGGGGCATTGGGTGCACGCCGAGCAGCCGGATGAGTTGTTTGGTTTGGTAACGGATTTTTTGAGTTAAGAGATTTGAATGCAGAAACGCGGAGACGCAGAATTTTAAAGCAAAGAGCTACTACCTTTAAACAGGCAGTAGCTCTCCGTGCTTTCTCAGAATAATCCCTCAATCTACGCCCACAAATCCAACGGATACTCGCCCGCCGCGATTTTAGCCGCCATTGCCTTCTGCACAACCGGCAAATCTTCGCGGTACGTCATACCGAGCCATTTTTCGTTGCAGGGCAGCACTTCCACTTTTATTTTGCCCGCCTGAATCCAATCATAAATCGACGTCGGCAGCAGATATTCGTCCTTTTCGGGGTTCGGCGTATTTTTCAAAAAGTCTTTAAATTCGTCTTTCAGCCAACCGATAAGACTCGGATGGTAGCCCCATAGATTCATCGAAACGGGCGTATCGTGCGGCACGTCTTTCCACGTTTCGCCGCTGTCGGTCGAAACCTGCGACTGCCCGTCGGTCTTTTGCGCTTTGCTTTCTTCGATGTACTCTAAAAAGTTATCGCCGTCCACGCGGCAGACTCCGCGATTGACCGTTCCGTTGTCGGGTACGGTGTTACCGATTTCAAAACCGACCATGGATTGCAGGTCTTCCGATACTTTATCGCGCAAAAAATCAGCGACGACCTGCATCGAACTTTGCCCGTAATAATCATCCGCATTGATGACCGCAAACGGCTCGTTTACTTTACCGTCGAGGCAAAGAATGGCATGTGAAGTGCCCCACGGCTTGGGGCGGTCGATTTTGTTTTGCACTTCGGGGTAAGGAAAATCATGCTCCTGAAAAGCATAAACCAATTCCATTTTTCCTTCCAGCTTGTTGCCGAAATGCTCACGCATATCCGCTTCCATTTCCGGGCGAATAATCAAAACGGCTTTGCCGAATCCGGCTTTCCACGCGTCATACAGCGAATAATCAATGATGTATTCGTCTTTCAAACCGACGACTGCGGTTTGTTTGTTTCCTCCGAAACGGCTGCCCATTCCGGCGGCGAGTACTACTACTGTTGGTTTCATATATTTAAAGGTTGTATGTCAATGGTTGTAAAGGTTTCAAAGGTTGTAGGTTAGTGGTTGTAAGGGTTTTAAAGGTTGTAGGTCGATGGTTGTAAAGGTTTTAGAGGTGTAACTCATAAAGTTTGTGAAGTGTTAGCTTCGATAGTTAGGACCTTTTCTGTCTGATTGATTCAGAGTGTCGATTAGCTTTTTTAGCCCCATACTGATTCTTCCGCAAAGGTCATAAATTTCTTTGCATTCTTCGCGTGTAATGTATTCTTTATCGAGCGAACGAATAATTTGCGACTTAACTTCTTCGCAAGAACCTCTTGCATAGCGCAAAAAATTTACGAACTCTGTATTGCCGCCGCGACCAAATCCTTCCGCTATATTATCCATAATCGAACCGCTTGCAGACTCTATTTGACTTTTAAAACGGTAATCATTCTTCCAAGGTTGCCGAGAAGTCAGCTTATGTATCAATTTACACACGTCTCGCGCCAACTGCCAAATCATAATGTCTTCGAAGCGTTTGAATTTAGCCATAGCGGTCTTGGTTTTTATTGTCCGTTTGCTCAAATAAATTACCGAAAGTCAGCAAAGTAGTTAATTTTGACAACTTTCACAGATTATATCTCCGGTTTTATCCTTGACAAAAGCTATACTCCACAAAATTTATTAAAAATTCGCGACGCTTGGTAATCCTGACCACTCAAAGTTCCGTCATGAAATTTTGCCCTATGAGCAGTCCTCATCCAACCTTTAGAACCTTTTGCAAACTTTATGAATTACAACCTTTAAAACACTTACAACCTTTGACGTACAACCTTTAAAACCCCTTAAAACCTTTCAACCTTCACAAGTTCAAAAACCATCCACTCTCTTCAACTCACATAAAAAGCAAGGCATTCTTTACACAGACATTGATTCCCAAACTGCAACTGCAACTGCTCCAGCGTTTTCTGAAAAACGTGCGTCTCCATGCACCAACACGAGCGGTCGCCGTAGCACAGCAGCGGGCGCGAGCAACGCCCGCAGCGTTTAGAGAACGTACCGTCCGACTCCACGTAAGAGCTGTGTACCTTGCCGGGCAGCGGCGGATTGAGTTTACGCACCCGCACTTTCATTTCTTTAATTGTGCCGTATTGATGCTTGATACCCATACTGATGCGCTCGGCGACATTTTCAATTAACTTCGATTTTTTGCGCATTTCTCGCTGACAGATGTGATAGATGCTTTCGTAATTTATCGTCTGACTCAAATCGTCTTTTATTGCCGCTTTTTGAATGGAAGACTCGATGTACACGTCCACGACGTACTTGCCGCCGACGATGCGCTCTTCTTCGTAGAAACCGTGATAAGCGTAAAATTCCATGCCTTCGAGAGCGATTTTTCCCATGATTTTCTTGCTGTTTAAGCGTTTAGGCGTTTAATCGTTTAGTTACTGCACTTTCTCTAAATCTGCGAAATGCTTAATCTTGTGAATGCGAAAGTCAAAACAGCAGTTTCAAAAATCCTCTAAACTTGTCTGACGCTCAAGGTCTAAACTTTGTCAAACGCAAGTAAACAATTCAACCGCTGCGCGTAAATTACTTTTTAAACAAAAAACGACAATATATCGTAAAATTAAATCCCGTATCTTTGCACAAAGAAAAGGATAATATCCTAACCAAATTCAACAAAATATTTCGGATCTTAGAAAGCAGATTTAAGAGATAGAAACGCGCACAAGTCAGTACAGCAATCTAACGTCTAAAGTCTAACATCTAAAATCTCAAAAAAATACAATATGCACACTCCCGTTCAGGAAAAAACAGCCGCCGCACCACAACAGGCGCACAAATCGGTAAAAACCGACCAATATCAGGGACACGACTACTACCTCGTCGATGACCTGCTCGAAGACGACCACAAAATGGCGCGCGATGCCGTGCGCGATTGGGTCAAGTCGGAAGTTTCGCCGATTATCGAAGACTACTCCGACCGCGGCGAATGCCCGACGCACCTTTTCAAAGGTCTCGCGGAAATCGGTGCTTACGGCCCCTCGTTGCCCGAAAAATACGGCTGCGGCGGTATGGACGAAATCGCTTACGGTATCATCATGCAGGAGTTGGAGCGCGGCGACAGCGGCATCCGCTCGATGGCGTCGGTGCAAGGCTCGTTGGTGATGTACCCGATTTATAAATTCGGCTCGGAAGAGCAACGCATGAAGTACCTGCCCAAGTTGGCATCGGGTGAGTTTATCGGCTGTTTCGGTCTGACGGAACCCGACCACGGTTCTAATCCGGGCGGTATGGTCACCAACATCAAAGACGACGGCGACCACGTCATTTTGAACGGCGCAAAAATGTGGATTACCAACTCCCCGGTGGCGGATATCGCCGTCGTATGGGCAAAAGACGAGACCGGCAGAATACGCGGTGTCATCGTCGAGCGCGACATGGAAGGCTTCACGACCCCGAAAATCAACGGTAAATTATCCCTCCGTGCCTCGATTACGGGCGAGTTGGTTTTTGAAGATGTGCGCGTCCCGAAAAAGAACATTTTGCCGAACATCGACGGACTGAAAGGTCCCTTGATGTGTTTGTCCAAAGCCCGTTACGGCATCGCTTGGGGTGCGGTCGGTGCGGCTTTGGATTGCTACGACTCGGCTTTGCGTTACTCCTTGCAGCGCGAGCAATTCGGCAAGCCCATCGGCGGTTTTCAGCTTACGCAAAAGAAATTGGCGGAGATGATTACCGAGATCACTAAAGCCCAACTCCTCTCGTGGCGACTCGGTACTTTGGCGAATAAAGGCAACGCGACTTCCGCACAAATTTCGATGGCAAAGCGCAACAACGTTCACATGGCATTGGAAATCGCACGCGAAGCCCGTCAAATACACGGCGGTATGGGCATCACCAACGAGTACCCGATTATGCGCCACATGATGAACTTAGAAACCGTCCTGACTTACGAAGGCACCCACGACATTCACCTGTTGATTACGGGTATGGATGTGACGGGATTGAATGCTTTTAAGTAGTTAGTGGTTGCCGGTTGGTAGTTGGTGGGAGGCTTGTGGTCTTTTGCTTGACTGCTCGACTGATTATGATGCCCGAAATTTTTCATTTGAAGAGTTTCGGGCATTGTCATAAAGGCGTCTGACGCTGAACTCAATAAATGACGATAAATTACTAAACACCAAATAATTAAGCAAAAAAAAGCGTCTGACGCCGGCTCTTCTATCCGAAAAAATATATACCGTAAAGCAAGAGCGACCTTCCACCGTAAACCGTCCACCGTCAAAACAATGCCGCAAAACTACAATATCCTCGACCTCCCGCCCACACCCGAAAACGCTTTTTTCTGCACGCTGACTTTTATCTTTTTAGAAAATATTCCGCGTGCCGAGGAGCGGTTTTCGGGCGTTTATTTTCAAGACCTGAAAGCCAAATGTCTGAAAATCGAAAACCGAGAAATATCTTTCAACGTCAAAGAATTTATCTACTTTGCCAAAATTATCGACTACGTGTGCAAAGCCCTAATCGGTGAAGATAGTACGGCGATTAAAGAAAATATGGCGCGGACTTATGCCGATTTCGACTTTAAAAGCTACCGCAGCACTTACTTGGAGCGCAGTACCGCTTTCTTTGCGGCGTTTAAAAAAGGCTGTCGGGATGCGGAGGTTTTGACGCGGATTGAGCGGGAGTTGAATTGGTAAAATGTCGGCTATGTTTGAATCCGGACGCGTCCGGATTCAAACATAGGTTTGTTTATTATTTTGTTTTTGACTGAAACTTTTGAAATGAAACCGGAAAAAAAGAACAAAATTTTTAGTGATTTTATAAACGCCGTTATGCTTATTCACGGAGCATCACAAGACAACATTGTGCGTAATGTGAACGAGACCATGCTGTTTAATCATTGGCAAATCGGTAAAATGATTATGGATTCTTTCAACGGTAACGGTACGAAAAGAACCGTGACAGAGGAAGTGTCAAAAGTTCTCTCCGAAAAACTCGGACGCGGATATTCAAGGACAAATCTGTACAATATGCGTTTGTTTCACTTACGCTACCCTGATTTTAATACTGTACCGAAAAATATTACATGGAGTCATCTGTGTGAAATTTTAGTAATTGAAGATGACCACAAAAGGAGTTTATATGCAAAAGAAATTGAAAATGCTAAGTGGTCGGTAAGAGAATTAAAAAGACAACTCGAAACCTCTCTCTTTGAAAGATTGCTGTTGTCAAAAGGCGAATTAAATAAAAAAGAGGTTTTAAAGTTAGCTAAGGAAGGTCAATCTATTGAAAAACCCGAAGACATTCTATGCGAACCCTACGTGCTCGAATTTTTGGGTATTCCCGAAAATAAACCCCTGCTCTTTGAAAAGGATTTGGAGTCGCGACTGATTCGATACATCGAAAATTTTCTCTTGGAACTCGGCAAAGGGTTTATGTACGTCGGGTCACAGCAACGCATCACTATCGGCAACAAACACGATTACGTCGATATGGTTTTTTACAATAAAATTTTGCGGGCTTATGTACTGATAGATTTAAAAATGCAAAAACTAAAACCGAGTTATGTCGGACAAATGAATTCCTATTTAAATTACTACAAAAAAGAAATCAACGAAGACATCGACAACGACCCGATCGGTATAATTTTGTGTTCGGAAAAAGACAAAATCGTTGCCGAGTACGCACTCGGCGGACTGACTAATCAGATTTTTGCTTCTCGCTACACTTACTATCTGCCCGAAAGAAAGGCGTTGATACATCAGGTAAAAAGAGCAATCGAAGACTTTTCTAACGAAGAAGAATAAACAAAAAACAACATGCGAATCATAGGCTACATTCCTCACAATTCCTTCAAAATCACCGTCTTTAAAGACGGCGGGCGCGTCTCCGTCAAGTTTGAAAACGGTATGTACGAGCAGGTTTACAAATTCCGTGACGGCAGCGGCGTAGAAAATTTAAACGAAGCTGCGGAATTTGTCGATGCTCTGTTTTTGGCAGAAGTGCAAAAAACTTTCACCTTCATGCACCGCAGCAAAATGCAAACCTTCGGGCGACGCGAACCGGGGCAGGAAGACGAATTCGATGTCATAATTTGATAAAGTCGCTGAACTTTGCCGAAGCAATTTTCGTTTTATTGTTCCGAAAGAGTTATTTTTTCAAAAAAAATTATTTCATATTTGCATTTTAACATTTTTTCCCCTAAATTGCTATCTCTATCTCTCGACAATCTAAAAACGACGACATGAAGCAGCTTTTACTCAATTTTTTCTTTGCCTTAACGCTCTCTTTTGCTTTTGCCCAGGGCGGCAGGAGTTGCTTTGACTGCTATTCCGGCGGCGACGAAACTTTTAATAACGAACAGGGTAACGTCAATGTCGGTCAAATCGCCGATGCACAGTTAAACCGCACCATGGTATATCCCAATCCCGCCACGGATTATATCAAACTCAAAAAATCCGACGGTGTCGCCGAGGTCCGCATTTTTAACGTAGTCGGCAGACAAGTCGAAGCGTACCGTATCGTCGAAAAAGACCAGTCTTTCGACATCAATAATCTGCCGAACGGTATGTATTTAGTACAGTTAATCAGCCCCGGCGGCAAAATCATCGGTACCCACCGCATGAACAAAAGATAATTTTTCCGGTGTATTTTATTGTTCGAGATAAGAACAAAAAAGGCGAAAACCGTAATTGGTTTTCGCCTTTTCTGTTTGCGAACCATAACACAGGCATAAAATTTCGTTCTGTTTCGGCATACAAGTTTGCTGTGTAATAACGCCTAAAATTGCGACTTTCCACATACAAGTGCCACCGGCACGGGGCACTTCAGCCCGGTATGTAAATGCCGGGGGAATGTAAATGCCGGGGTATTTAAATTTTCGCACATAACTAATGCCGGCAGTCTCGCCAACGCCGAATTAAAAGAAAACCGCATTCCCCATCAGCAATTTCCCCTCCTCCCAAAACCCGCGAAACAGCGGATTATCAATCAAATAAATCATCTTACCGCGTCCTTTGCGCTCCGTGCCGAATGCCAGTGAGTTCTTAATTTTCCGCTTCGCCTTATAACCCGTAAAACCAATCGAGCGCGGCTTTTCGTCAAAATGTCCGACATTCCAACCGTTATCCAAATAATCGTAAGCCGCCGAGGAGACTTTGAGCGCAAAATAACGGTCGCCCAAACCAAATCCCAGAGGGTGCGTCTCATCGACTTTCACCTCATAAATCGCACCCGGTATCGACGAAGAAATCGACCGACGCTCGCGGTCGCCGTAGGTTTTCAGCGGGTCTTCGTCGCTGCTTTCTCCGCCGCTGACGCGCGACAAGCCAAAATTCGCCTTGTCTGCGAATACCGCATTCGCGCCGCCGAGGGCAATCACCCGACCGCCGCCGCCGACCCATTCCGCGATTTCTTCGAGTTGCTCTTCCGAAAATCCGTATCTGCCGTCGGGCAGCACCAAGACATTAAAATCCGTGAGTCTCCGGGGGCTGAAATCTTCGACTTTGACCACCGTCACCGGATATTCCAAATCACGCTCAAAGTAATGCCAAGCGTGACCGAAACTGTTGGCGTCCGTTTTTTCGCCGCCCAGCAGGGCAATCGTCGGGCGTTTGATAAACTTCACGGCATCCGCGCCGAGGTCGTGCCCCGAGTCCGCAAAACCGGTTTTTGTGGTTTCCAAAGCAATCTCCGCTTCTTTTGCCAAGCGGCGCACCGTTGCGTGAAAATCGTCGGTAAATTCATTATCCGCCCGCAAAATTACCAAAGTACCCGCCGCGTATTTTTTGCCGTTGATCGCAAAATTTTCTTCCGCGTAGCGCACTTTGATGTCGTTTTGCAGCAGCTTGCCGAGAAAACGCAAATCACGCGCACTCCCCCGCTGCGCGAAGTAAGCGTAAGGCGTCGCATCTTCCAAATCATTATCAATCACCGCAAAAGTATAATCGCCGCTCGGGTCGAGACGCGATTGCATTGCGTAAGCCTTCAAACCGTATGCGTAAGGCAATGCCCAAGCCGTGATGTCGTAAGTCAGGCTGTCTTCGAGTGCCGACTCGGGTTCAAAAAGCACCTGCGTCAGCAGGCCCATCGGTTGGTGTGCGCTGATAATCAGGTCGCCCTCCGTAGTATTAAAATTGACCGACTGCCCTGTGCGGTACGCAAATCCGCGCATGCCGCGTCCCGCCTCCGTGCTGCCGTAGCGAATGTTGTGTTTGTCCAAAAGTTCGGTCAGGGCTTTGATTTTTCCGCGCGGATTATCGCCGCTGATGAGGTAGGTTTTATAATCGCCGGGGGGGTTATTTTGGGCATTTTTAAAATAGTTGACAAACTCTCGGTTGAGGGTTTGCGCATTGGCAGCCGCCGTTTCTACCGTGGCGAGCGCCGTCGTTTTGTGGTGGTCGATGCGGTCGTGCAGGTGCAGCGTGTCACCGTTTTCGAGGTTAATCGCTCTGCCCGAAATGCCGTGCCCCGCCTGCTCGTAAGTCATGCCCACCGCGCCGTTGAAGGTCGGATAGGTGTCGCCGTAGGAAGGATAAAAGAGATCGAAAATCTCGCGGGTGAAATACAGCCAACCTTCTTTATCGAAATAAGAGGCGTTATTTTTCCCGATTTCCGTCTGAAAATCATATTGAAACGGTGTGATGTGTTTGTGTAAAGGCGCCGCCGCCGGCGCGAAATAATAAGGATTGTCGGGGTACTGCTCGTGCAAATCGACATGAATGTGCGGCATCCATTGCTGATAGACTTCGAGGCGTTGCTGCGTTTCCGTTTGCGTTGCCCAGGCCCAGTCGCGGTTGAGGTCGAAGAGGTAATGATTGACGCGACCGCCCGGCCACGGCTCGCGGTGCTCGCGGGCAATGTAGCGCGGGTCGGGCGTTTCGTTGGCGACGCCCCGGTACCAGTGCGAGTAACGCGAGTAGCCGTCCGGATTGAGCGAAGGGTCGAGGATGACCACGGTATTTTCGAGATATTTTTGTCCGCGTGCGGTCGTGACGAGTTCGTACAGCGTCTGCATCGACGACTCGGATGCACCGGCTTCGTTGCCGTGTACGCCGAAAGAAAGCCACACGATGGCTGGTGCGTTTTCGGTGTCGGCGGTGCCGGTCACCATACCCGTTTGCCGCAGATTATTCAAGCGAATATCCTCCAAACGCTGCATATTTTCGGGCGAGGTCACGACGGCCATTGTCAGCGGGCGGTCTTCGTTGGTGCGACCGTACTCCGAGTAAACGACGCGCTCGCTGTTATCGGCGACGTATTGAAAATAATCGACGACCTCGTGGTGCGGGGTAAAATTTTCGGTGTAGTCGGTCGGCAGGTAGGCTTGCGGAGATTTGATTTGTGCTTGCACTGCCGCAAGACCGCTTATTGTAAAAAAGCAGAGGAAAAGAAATCGCATGAGCAGAAGTTTAGTTTTTCGCTGTACGGAGCAGAGGTATTGATTTTGTTATTGCGCAAAACTAAATCTTTTGACGGAATATATATTTTTTACGGTAAAATTTGCTCGAAGACGACGCAAAAAAGCAGTTTATAACAGAAATCCAGTGGATTTCGCGCCAAGAAAAAGCAAAAAAGACCAAATCTTTTTTTACCTACTCACAATAAACGAAACCGCTTCCTGTCGCTCCGAGCAAGACAAATAATATATGCCCGCGGGGAACTCGCTGACCGACAACATCAAAGTCGTTTCTGCGGAGACGGAGGTGAAAGTACGATAGACTTTACCGTTGCTGTCGGTAATTACAAATCGGGGCGGTAAGGCAGGGTCGAAATTTGGATTGGCATACCAAATATTCAGAATATCGGAAGCGGGGTTAGGATACAAAGACAGGTCGAGGAACGATGTATTTATTTCCTCAGTCGGTGTAATGTGACAGCCGGGAACGAGACAGCCGTAAGAGTCCGTTTTAAGCATCCATGCTTGTACGGCAAGAGTGTCGGTATCGAAATCTCGGATGTAACCTACTGCAACAAAACCACCATCTTGAGTTTCTTTTATATCAAAAAGCTCTTGTTTCCGGTTTCCAGTTTCGAGCCACGAGTAACTTCTTTCCCATAATACGTCTCCGTCTTGGTTTAATTTTGCTATCCATCCCTTCATAGAAAACTCATCTCCCCCCTCGTAACGATTATCCATACCTACCACGTAAATATCCATACTATTTTCCAATTTTCTTATACGCCACAATTTAGTATCCTGTGACGGAATAACTGCGGGAAATTCCTTTTCCCATAACAACTCTCCCTCTGCCGATATTTTGTAGATATATTTCTCCCAATCTATCCAAGTGGTATTTCCGTTTTGCCCTTCGTAACCGATTTCCGTACCGATAATCAAGCTGCCGTCTTCATTTTCTATCAGACCGGTGGGTAATCCCAGTAAACCTTGCTCGGTCGGAGTGATATGTTGCCACAAAACTACTCCGGCGGTATCTATTTTAGTAATTTGATTTTGGTACTCTTTTATCGGATTGTATCCTAATTCGTCATCTCTGCGCACACTAACCCATAAATTCCCGTCATTTGCCAAACTTATTTGTCCCGGAATTTCATTTCTCGACATTGCTCCGTAAGCCTTTTGCCAAAGAGTATTGCCCAATGAGTCAATTTTTATAACAGATACGTTATTGTTAGGAGTTGAAGAATTTCCGTATTGAACAGAATTTAGTGTATAAATATTTCTTTCGCTATCTACTGCCAAATCTAATGCACCTATGTAGTCATTACCTGCATTATGAAAAATACTTTTGGTAGAATTTTCCGTTACCACCTCTCCTTCTGTGTCATAAACTATTGCTAAAGAGTAATAATCATCGCCCGGAATTAATCTTTGCCCTGCTACAAAGAATTTTCCGTTTAGTTCTTCTATAGTCGGATAGGATGTATATCGAGTATCGTCATCGCTTCCCGAATTTTTGAGAAAACCAATGTTTCCCTCTGCATCTACAGTGCCGAAAAATGTGCGTGGTAAATAAGGAGCAACAGAGTCTATCCGCGTTCCGGTTATGTAATAAATCGAGTCTGTACTAATTACATCAGAAATTAAGGAAGAAGGCGAGTCTAAATTGGTTCTTTTATTAAAATAGGTCTGTGCCTTAGTATTTGTATATATAAATACAAGCACAAAAATGAACATAAAATTTTTCATATAGCTACAATTTAAAATGTCTGATGAACAGTTTCCTGTTCATCAGACATGATTTGAAAAACATTACTTTACAATAATGATTTTTCCGTTATGAAGAATTGTTCCACCCGATGTAATATTATAAATATATACGCCGGCAGTAACTCCCGAGGTATCCCAACGGTAGTTTTTTGAGAGTTTATTCAAATCTACATTCTTTACTTCTCTCCCGTTCATATCGATAACTGTCAAAGTTGTAACTTCGACTTTTTCGGACAAGTCATACGTAAAATTTGTGAAACTGTGGACAGGATTAGGAAATACACTAAACGTTAAACCCTCTGTCTCGCTGTTTTTCTCAGACCTTTCAATAACATCTGTGGCAGGAAGTTCAATAGGATTGTGTACAAACGCACCTGTTTGTTTGGAAACAGCATCTTGAATAAAGTAATAAGCTTGAGAAGCAGCCGGTCCGTAACGATTGTCGGCCAATTCTTCTAGGATAGTACCGTAATCAGACAGAAGTATTTCGTCGGATATATTATCCGAAATTGCAGCAATTTGAATATTCTTTAATTGTACAAATCGCAAATAATCTTCCAGCTTTTCTCCGTCTAAAGCGATTTTCACCGGAATTTCTCCTAAAGCAAGTATCGCATCAAGAGGTAGTCTTTCCTGTATGTAACTATCTACAATAGCTTGTAAAGAGCGGTAGTCTCCGTATTCATCCAAATATTGACGGATTTGGTTGAAGTTCAAGTTTTCTGCGTCATGCTTTGTATCTTTAACCAGAATATTGAGAGCCTCAACTGTTTCCTCAATATTCGGAGAATCTTGTAAAATGTTTTCTAATTCTTCTCTGTCTTCCTGCGTTAAACCCTCGCTGTCTCCGTCAGGAAAGGAAGAAAAGCAACTATTCGAGGAGATAGTAAACTGAGGAAATACATTTCCTGATGTGTTTGTGGGCATTTCGTCATTTCCGTTGGAGTAAAAATAACTTATATTTGACGCCTGATTGAAAAAATGAGAAGTTGCAAAAAGAGGGCTCTCGGTAAATGTATTACCTGCAGATAAACTACTATTTCCCTGTTGCATTGCAACACCATCCGCATCAAATATAATCGGCACGGCAAAATCGTAAGCATTATCATTGTTCTCGTTACAAAAATAACTCAAGCCTGCATTTGGCGCAGAAGTTCCTCTGTTATCGCCGTTCGACACATTCGCAAATGTCAAGCCTTCGTAAGTATTATTATATACCTCGTTAATTTGGTTTCCGCTGTTGCGGATTACCGTACCTATCGCATCTTCACTGACAGGGTCGAGCGTCGATGAAACAGAAAAAGTATTATCTTCTACTCTGAAGCCTGTTGCTCCGCTTAGTAACACACCAACGTAAGGATTAGTAACAGTAGGTAGTTCCGTACCTATAGAAAAGTCAGAACGGGTAATACGACACTGATCGGAAGAGTATCCCGCTACTCCGAAATGATTATCTATGAAAACTGCTCGATCGACGGTAAAAGTATTTATGCCGCCTTTATTGCCTGACAAAACAGCATTATTAAAACCTCTGAATTCGGAAAGAGTTAATTCTTCACAGGACGACCCGGGCGTCGGTTGATTACACAAAGCGGTTATCTTAAATTCCGAATCTAAACTTTTAACACCTGCCCCTCTTTCTTCAATATCAGCAGAAGAGGCAAAATCTCGGTCATTGGCAAAAGTACAGCCCGTTATTCGAAGTCCTGTAATACTGCGCATACTGATATGACTGCGAAAGCCCAAAGGTGACTCGTTCATTTCATCATCGACAATAAAATTACAAAGAGAGAAACGACTCGCATTTCCTTTAGGGTTTCCGCTAAAAAAATCGAAGTTTTGATAGGGTGCAAAATCTACCGAATAAGTACAATTTATAAAATTTGAATTAGACGCAGAAATAATTCCGCCGTGGTCTGTGATAACGCCGTCGGAAGGATTATATAATCTTACTCCGTAAGTTGCATTAGCGATTGTCGCGTCATTACGCATGCGTAAATAACCTTGCTCACGGCGTTGGGAAAACAAGTTATAATCCTGACTCTCGGCAGAGTTACCCGTTACAACTATACCGTCCCATTTCTCACCTGCACAGTCGTTAGTAAGAATGGCTCCGTCTAAAATTAATCTTGCGTTGGGTTCAACGATTATTTTTACTCCCTGTGCTATCCTCACCTGACTCGTAATCGTTAATTCAACACCGTCGGTAACGACTACATCACCGCTTAAATGTAGAGGGTCATTCCATGTTCTGTCGCGGTCGACAAAAGTAGTATAGCCTGCCGCCATTCTGACTGCATTATTCGTATTCAGTTTTCCTGTGCCGTGAGGTGCGGTATCTCCGTTTGAAACGGCTTCGGTCGTACTTTTTATGATTCCTTCTATCTCCGGAACGGTAGCGCAATCATCTACGGACATTACTAAAGCAACAGTACCGGAGACGATAGGCGCAGAAAAAGATGTTCCTGCTACTATTGCTGTACTATTACCAACTCGCAGACTACGTAAACTTGCGGGAGCAACCAAGTCATTAAACTGATTGTAAGGGCGATTAGATGATAAAACTTCTCCGAAATTGAGCCATGCAACATTGATAACTCCCGGTACATCAGAAATCGCGCTATGATTATTAGGACTGTTTAAAGAATTTCCGCCGCTAACTACTAATACAGACCCATTTTGTGTAATATATTCCGCTGCATCCTTTTGAGTATTTATTGGAGTACCATCCGGTAGGTTGATTGTTCCAAAACCAATGCCCGACCAACTCAAATTGATAACAGGTCTTCCGTCTAAAAAAGCTCTCCACATAGCCCGCCAAGGACTTCCTGCACATCCTCGAAAAATTCCTTCATCATCGTATAACGCAAAATGAGGCGTAGTATAACCTGCTATTGTGGTATTGTAACCTACACCTGCCATACCTGTTGCATTATTCGTATCTGCTGACGCAGCTCCTGCTACGCTCGTACCGTGTTGACATTCGGGTACAATATCCACTTCGTCCTCAACAAAAATTAAATTTTGTTGCAAATCGGAATGACTCTCGTCAAATTCAATATCAGCGATTCCGATTGTAATACCGGGGTCACCCGTAGTTATTTCCCAAGCACAAAATGCGTCTATCGACTCTAAATGCCACGTTCCTTGTACATCGGTTTGAGATGCAACTATAGGGTCGTTTACGTCAATCGGGCAAGTCGCAAGTTCATCAAAGTAGTAATCTTGAATGCAACTAAACTTGCCGGTAGCCCACAAAGAAGTTGCAAAATTTTCAATGTTACCTTCGAGGTAAATTTCGTAAGCATTACTGATGCTTGCCGTCGCAGCCGCTCCGGGAAAAGACTGACTGTAAGATGTAACTGAATAATTCTCAAATAATTGATTAATTTGAGCATTATTTGTTTGATTGCTTCCAACTGCATTATCGACAGGGTAGGCATCCGACTCACTCGGATACACATACAGAAACCTATCGTTTTGAGCGTGCACATTGGCTGTTGAAGTCAAAACAAGCGCAAGTAAAAACGCTTGTATTGAACGAACAAAAATTGTTTTCATAACTAAGAAGAATTATGGATTTCCCTACTCTTTTAAAAACAGGCTTTTCGGGAATACGCCTTTAAAGTCAAAACAGCATCTCTTCTTTTGAGAATTAGACACTCTTTAGAAATTAAATTTTGGCAGTACGTTAATCGGCGATTAGTAACAGAAAGCAAGTAAGCAGCAATTCCTGCTTTATTTTATTATTTCTGCTTTTGTAGTACAATAATACAGGAAAAGAAAGGACAAATATCTGAAATCTGATTCCGGAGAAGATATGAGGAAAGAAATAAAGTCGAAAAAGTGTATATTCTCTGCATGACCGGAAACCGCTTCTTCACAATACCTACAAATAGGGATTAAACCCAATACCAAAACGCCGTATCTTTGTCCTGTAATTGAGAACATCCTGTTTATACATCCCACGGACATTCAAAAAAATAGCGCACGTTGCTTACCCTTCACGGCGTCGCGTTGTGTGACTTTTAGACTTTTTCAATCTAAAATCACCGCTGTATCGAAGTAACCTTCGATGCTTTGAATTTCCCCTCTTATATCTTCATCTACCGATTTATTACACTCTCCAAACACACGCAGTTACACTTTTACAGTCAGTCAGGTTTCTGAAACACTTTACACAATAATTTTTCCCTTTCTCTTTTTTGCCTCTGGGTAAGAAGAGATTCGCTGTTTATGATTCGTTCATAATCCGCACGGAGATTTTATTGCTTTCGCCGAAAATACTGATAAAATATAACCGACTCGGGCATTCTGCCGGCTACACTGCCGGTTAGATAACAATACCCTTATGCGGTTTTATATGAAAATAAATTTTACTGTTAACTTTTTTTAATCCAAAACTTATGTTCCGTAGATTTACCTCTCGGTCAGAAAACCAAGTCCGTTCCCGCGTTTTCTCCCCGACAAAAAACACCTCCGGTTTGCAAAAAATCGGGATTTCCTGTCTCTTTTTGCTCGCCTTTTTATTAGGGCAAAATATCGCGCAGGCGCAATGCTCAATCGGCTGCGACAGCAACCCCAACTCTGTCGTCTTACCGTTAGATGCGACCGGCAACGAGATGATTACCGAGCAGTTTTTCAGTCCGTTCTACAGCTCTGACGACTGCAGCAACGGACAGGTAAACCTCTACGCCGACGCAACTCTGCTGACGCCTTACGTCTCGCCCAATTTCAACTGCAACAACATCGGCGACACAGAACAGGTGTGGCTCACCGTCAGCGACGGCAACGGCAATAATGAAAGCGCATTTTGCGAATTCGTAGTCACCATCGCCGACACCTACGTGCCCGATTTGACTTGCCCCGCCAACGTCAGCCAACCGCTGACCGCTAATAACTGCAACGGCGTCGTCAACAACATCGCGCCCCTACTCGCTTACGACAACTGCGCGGGTCTGAACGTCACCTACACCCTTTCGGGTGCGACGACGGGCAGCGGCAGCACCGACGCAAGCGGCACGACTTTCAACCCCGGCGTCACGACCCTGATGTACACCGCAACGGATAACGTCGGCAACTCTACTTTCTGCTCTTCTACCGTCGCTTTGACCTTTCCGCAGGGCGCAGTCATCAACAACTGCCCCGCCGATACGACCGTACCGACCGACCCGGGCACTTGTAATTATACACTCAATTATTCCGCCCCGAATATGGTCGATAACTGCCCCGTTACTTTCACGGCGGCAGCGGGCAACACGCCTTCGGGTACTGTCGTCGCACCCGGCGATTACAATTTGGAATTTACTTTCAATAACGGTGCGGATAACTTGTCTTGCATGTACACCGTCAGTGTACGCGACCAAGAAGACCCGACAATGATTACGGCGGATCAGTCGATTACCACTTCGGGCTGTACCGCAAATTATTCTTACAATGCAGCCTCCGATATCTCCGACAACTGCTCGGCAAATGCGGATTTGACCATCAACTATACCTTGAGCGGTAACGGCGCATTCGTAGTCGGCACCGGCGCGAATATTACCAATCAGGTACTGAACGTCGGAGTATATACCATCGCTTTCACCGTCACCGACGAGGCGGGTAATTCCGTGAATCACTCTTGGGAATTGGAAGTTTTGGAAAATATTTTACCTGTGGCGCAGGCGATGGATATTACCGTAGAATTAGACCTCAACGGCGATGTCACCGTCAACGCGGAAGATGTGGACGACGGCAGCTCGGATAACTGTTCGGCTTTGACTTATGAAATTGCACAAGATGAAAACAACGACAACATGCCCGACAACGTACCGGGGGCGGATTGGCGTGCATCTTTCGATTACGATTGCAGCGATGTGACCGGCACCCGCCGCGTTTTGCTCCGCGTTATCGACGCCAACGGCAATATCAGCAGCCCCGTTGCGGCGGCAAATATCACCGTAGAAGACAACTTGACTCCCGTGGCACAGTGCCAGGACATTACCGTTACTTTGATGAACGGCGGCAACGTCACCGTCGATGCGGATGATTTGGACTCGGGCAGCAGCGACAATTGCAACACGATTACCAACTACGAAATTACCGTAGATACCAACGGCGACGGCGTTTATGACAGCGGCTATGCGGCGAATTACACCGTGATGTGTCCGACTCCGAGCACCGGCTTTTTGCGCGCAAAAATGCGTGTCACCGACTCTTCCGGCAGCATGACCGAGTGTTTGGCAAAAATCAATACGCTCGATAACACGCCGCCCGTGGCGATGGCGATGAATTTCACGGCAAATATCGGAGCCAACGGCACGGTAACGGTCAGCGCGGCCGGTTTTGACAACGGCAGCAGCGAAGACTGTAACGCTTTTAACTTCACTTTTGCACTTTCACAAAACGGAGTTTACACCGCAGGCAAGACTTTCGATTGCTCACAAATCGGCACTTACAACGATGTTTACCTGCGCGTCACCAACACCTCGGGCATGTCCGACACGGCCGGTCCGGTGACTTTAACCGTTCAAGACAATACGGCGCCGACCGCCGACTGTGTCACGTCGTTGACCCTCGGCTACGACGCTTCCGGCAATATCAGCGTACCCGCTGCGATGTTGAACAACAACAGCAGCGACAACTGCGCGGGTTTGAGTTTCGCCGCTACAAGTACCACGACCGGCACTTTCGGCACGAGTGTCGATACCATGTGTGCTTTTGCTCCGAGCACGGATTTGATTTTGCGTGTGCGCGATGCCTCGAATAACACTTCTTTCTGTACCGTCAGCGGCGGCAACATCACCGTTATCGACACCATTCCGCCGACGGCGGCTTGTAACTCTTTCAGCGTTGCTTTAGTTTCGAGTACGGTTGTCGTTTTCAAAAATCAAGTCAACGCACAATCCGTCGATGCCTGTAACGGCACCGTGCCGAGTGCAAACATCAGCATTGCCCGCGTCGAAAACGGCACGGTCGGCACTTACGGCAACAATGTCACCTTCGACTGCGACGACACCGGTATGCAAATCGTCAAACTCCGCGCTATGGACAGTGCCGGTTTGATGTCAACCTGCGACGCGACTATCACCATACAGGAGACACAACCGCCCGTTTTCACCGGTACACCCGCCAACCCGACCACGGTAGAATGCAGCGACTACACCGTCAACGGCGCACAGTCATTCGATGCACAAGCAACGGCAACCGACAACTGCGGCACACCCGTGATTACTTTTTCCGACAACGCGAGTTTATCTTCTTGCCAAGTCGGTACCGTCATTCGTACTTACACCGCAACCGACGCCAACGGCAATACCGCTACCGCTTCGATTACTTTAAATATCGTCGATACCACCGCACCGACTTTCACCGCACCCGCCGATTTTAACGGCGAATGCGCGGCGGGCGGCAGCGGTTTCGGCTTAGCAAACGCCGGCGAGGTAACGGACGAGGCGGATAACTGCGACCCGCAGGCAACGGACGGCGGTCTGCGCGAAGCTACGGAAAGCACGTTGCACGGTTATTTCGATTTCATGTCACACACGAATACAACGGCACCGAACTACGATTTTTCTCCTTCTACATGGACTTCCGGCGGCACACCCGATGTAACGGGCGCACCCGCTTCGATTTTCATCAATACGGGTGATACTTTTGTAAAAGCTGCACCGGCGACCGGTTTCTACTCTTTTGATTTTGTCAAAACCGGCAGCAACAATGATATTTTCCAATACTACGACAACAACGTTTTCACGGCAGCAACGGGCAACTCCGGCAGAATTACGGTAGCCGTCACGGCGGGTCAAAATATCGGTTTCCGCGTCATCAATGCGGGCAGCGGTACGACTAATGTGACTATCAGCAACTTCACTTTCGCTGACTCTTCGGTTGCGCCGGCATCTATCGGTTGCGCAAATAATTTCGACGTGGCACGGGTTTGGGAAATGACCGACTGCCAAGGCAACAGCGCGGAACCGCAGTTGCAGCGCGTGCGCGTACAGGACACGACGGCGCCGGCTTTCAATTTCACGGTACCGGCGGTTATTTCTTCACCGGATGACAACTGCTCTCCTTTTGTAGATTTGGATATGAGTATAGTCGGTCGTCTGATTGAAGAATGCAATTTGGACAGTGTCAGAAATACCGCAGCGGTTGATTACGGAAAAGGAAACGGCGAAGAAGATGCGAGCGGATTTTACGCTCCGGGTACTTATTCCGTAACTTTTACGGCTTATGACGGATGCAATTCGCCGACTGTATTCACGATAGATTTCGTTGTCGAAGACGACACCAACCCGACTTTGGTTTGCCATGATTTGGTAAATGTCACGATTGACAATACCGGCTCGGTGACCTTAACGCCGAGTACCTTTATCAGCAGCGTAACGGACAACTGCGGCTTGAACAACACCGCTTTCACCGTCACACCGAATATGTTTACCAATGACGATTTCGGTCTCAACGGCGTGGTCGTTTCGGTGGAAGATGCGTCGGGTAATGCCACGACTTGTAACTCGGTTGCCAATGTAGTCGGCAGCGTAGAATACGACGCGGCGGAAGTCAGCGGTGCGGCAACAAGCACCATCACTTTACCGATTATCACGCGTCACTTTACCGACATCAATTCTTTCCAAATGACGGTCAACGTCACCGACACCACGGTAGCGAAAATCGTCGGTATTTCGGGTTTCAATCCGGCTCTGACGGGTACGGGCAACTCGAATATCCTCAACGGCGGCGAGGCGGACGTCTCTTACTTCGACGGCAATTTTAACCTGCCCGATTTGGACGATGCGGTGCTTTTCAACGTAGAAATCGAACTGCAAAACGCAGCGACCGGCTCGATTACTCCGGTTACTCTGACCGATGTACTGAGCTTCCGCGACGATGCCGGCGGCACCCCGCAGTCCGTACCGACTTTGACTTTCGACGGTTCGGCGGAAATCTCTGCGGCGGCAAGTTTGCGTCTGCTTGCGGGTAATATTATGACCATCGAAACGGCGGAAAACATGGACAGCGTCACCGTTAATTTGACGGGCACGACGACCAATTCTTTCCTCACCACAACCGACGGTAACTACTCGTTCAGCGTACCGGCGGGTGCCGACCAAACGGTGACACCTTTTAAAGATACCAACTGGCGCAACGGCGGAAACGTCAATATTCTCGACGTACTGCAACTGCACCGTTTGTCTTTGGGCATCGACAGTTACATCAGCGGTCAGCAGCAAATCGCGGCGGACTCCGACGGCGACAACACCGTGAATATTCTCGACGTACTTTTGGCACACCGCATCAGTTTGGGTACGATTTCGGAAATTCCGAGTAACACCTCTTGGCGTTTTATTTCAACTGAAAATCCCGTGCCCGCTGCGCCTTTGACTTCGGGTTTCCCCGAGTCGCGTACTTACACCAACATTTTGAGCGATATCAGCAACGCTCATTTTGCGGGTATCAAAATCTGTGACGTCGCCGCACCTTACGCCTCGGGCATCGGCTTCACGAGCGACGACGAAGACGAAGCACGCGACAGCGAGACTTTGATTTTCGAGACGGAAAATGCAAGCGTAAATGCGGGCGAAGAAATGAGCGTGTCTTTAACGGCGAAGGATTTCAACTCGATTTCCGCTTACCAATTCGACGTGCTTTTCGATGCGGAATACCTGCAACTCAACTCGGTCACACCGGGTACCATCGACAACATGGATGCCGAAAATTTCAATGCTAACCAAAGCACAAACGGCATCTTGAAAACGGACTGGTACAACCTGCACCCCGTCGCTCTGACGGACGGCGAAGTGTTGTTTACTTTGAATTTCACGGCGTTGCAAAGCGGCGTACAGTTGAGCGATATTTTCTCGGTGAATGCCGACGAAAGCACGGCTTTCCACTACACCGCAGCGAACGAAATCGGTGACATCGACCTCGACTTCGGCACGAGCACTTCCGTCGCGCCGACTCCGGACAGCGGTTTTGCCTTATTGCAAAATAAGCCGAATCCTTTCGCCGGTCGCACCTTGATACCTTTCGTATTACCCGAAAACGGCACGGCGACTTTAACGATTTTCGATGCAGCCGGTAAGGCGATTTTCTTAGAAGAAATCGACGGACAGCGCGGCTACAATGAGTTCGACATCGACGCCGAAGCCTTACCCGCTACGGGTATTTTCCACTACCGTCTCGACAGCGAGGCCGGCAGTGCGGTGCGCAAAATGGTAATCTTACGCTAATGTTTCAGCAGCAGACGATGCACCGATTTTTATCGGTGTATCCTCTGCCTTTTTTGTTTTTGTTGAATTGTTGAATCGTTGAATTGTTGAGCGCACTTGTTCGCAATATTGTATTTCAATGCAAGATTTCACAGTCTTTTCTCTTAAGAAGAGAAAGAGTCGAATATCATAAAAATTTTGCATTTGTGTAAAGTCCTCAACGATTCAACAACTCAACGATTCAACAAAAAATAACAATTCAACAAAAAATAAAAGCCTGAAATTCCGCAATTACTGCTCTTAGAAAATCAACCCCGCGCCAACCTCGATAACCCTACGGTAAAAAAATCTTTCCAACAAATATTATGAAAAACAAATTATATACCCTGCTCATCCTGCTGCTCTGCGGCACCTCCGTCTTCGGTCAGGTGACTTTTACGGCCGTCGATGTGTTCTCCTGCACCGACAGCGGCACGGCCGTTATGGACTTTACGATAAATACCGACGAAAATCTCGGGGCTTTTCAATTTGCCGTTATTTGGGACACCAACGTTTTGGATAATGCGGTCTTGGAAGATGTCAGCCTCGGTAACAGCTACGACTCGGCGGACGGCGCGACTATCACGGACGGCGAGCTGCGCGTGGGTTGGTTTAACGCCGGCAATGACGGAATTTTTGCTCCCGACCAAGTGCTTTTTCGCCTGACGTTCGACCACGTATCCGGCAGCGCGAACACGGCAATCGTCGATATTACCGACCTGCCCGGCTATCAGGTTTTGGTGGCGCGTGATGATTTCAGCAACATCCCCGCCGACCAAATTACGCTCGACGACGGCACGATGTCTTTTACCGATACGGAAAGCCCCGTTATCAATAACTGCCCGGCGGATATTACCGTCACCGTGCCTTTCGGCAGCAGCGGCGGCGCCGCAACTTGGGCGGATGTCGATGCAACGGACAACTGCACAACACCCGTATTGACCAACTCTCACAACAGCGGCGACACCTTTCCGCTCGGCACGACGGCGGTAACGATTACGGCGAGCGATGCAATGAATAATGTGTCTGCGCCCTGCGAATTTACCGTGACCGTGGAGGAAGAAGCGAACCCCGACCCCTTCGTCATTTCGATTTCGGACGAAGAAACGGGCTGTGAAGATTTGACGGTGACATTTGATTTTACGACCGATAATTTTACGAATATGTCGGCAACGCAATACGGCATCACTTGGAATCCGGCGGTGTTGGAATACGTCGGTAACAGCGATGTTTTTTCCGGCGTCAATAATTTTAACGAAAGCGAAGCCGCTAACGGCGAACTGCGCGTCGGTTGGTTCGACGGCAACGGTTTTACCTTGCCCGACGGCTCCTTGCTGTACCGCCTGACCTTCAACTTTTTGGGCGCGACGGGACAAACGGCAAATATTCAAATCGCGGCTTTGTCCGACTACCCGATTATTTTTGTCAACCAAAACGGACAGATTGACGCAGCAAATTATACCTTAAACCCCGGCTCTGCGGTGCGCGTACAAAACAACCCGCCGACCTTTACCGACTGCCCGGCCAACTTAACCGTCGATAACGACGCGGGTATCTGCGGCGCGGTTGTCAACTTCGCATTGCCGACCGTTAATGAAGATTGCGACGCGGATATTGAAATTTTACAAACTTCCACTTTGGGCAGCGGCGACACCTTTGCCGTCGGCACGGAAACCGTCACCTACGAAGCCACCGACAACGTCAATCAAACCGCGACCTGCACTTTCACCGTCACCGTCAACGACGCGGAAGCACCTGTAGTCAGCGACTGCCCCGCCAACATCACCTTAGCGGCACCGGCGGGTGAATGCGCAGCAACCGCGACCTGGACTCCGCCGACCGCGACCGATAACTGCGGCACGGTAACGCTGACCTCCTCTCACGCCCCGGGCGACTCCTTCCCCGTAGGCGACCCGACCGACGTGGTGTACAGCGCAACGGACGACGCGGGACAAACCACGGTTTGCGCCTTTATGATTACTGTCATCGACGACGAAAGCCCCGTATTCAGCGGCTGCCTCGAAGACATCAGTCAGCCGACCGACAGCGATGCCTGCACAACGAGCGTCACTTGGACGGCACCGACCGCGACCGATAACTGCGGCAATGTGACGGTCACGACAAATATTTCTCCCGATACGGATTTCGCCCTCGGCACGACACAAGTCACTTACACTGCGACCGACGACGTAAACAACAGTTCATTTTGCTCTTTCAACGTGACGGTTTTCGATAACGTTTTTCCGCAAATTACCTGCCCCGACGACACAGCAGTGCAACCGACGGATGATTGCGAAGGTATTGCAACCTGGACGGCACCGACGCCGACCGACAACTGCACGATTGCAACTTTCAGCTCGACGCACGACTCGGGTGATATTTTCCCCGCCGGTACCACGACCGTGACCTACACGACGAGCGACGGCGCGAACAACGAAAGCACCTGCTCCTTCGATGTCACCGTCGAAGCTGTGAATAACTTGATTTTCGGGGCTTGCCCGCCCGACCAAACCGGCGACGCGGGCGCGGAATGCAGCGCGACCGCAACTTGGACGCCCCCGACCGCAATGAATACGTGCAACGGCGAACCGACTCTGTCATCAAATTATAATCCCGGAGATGATTTTCCGCTCGGTTCGACCGTTGTCGTTTATACGGCGGAAAATGCGGACGGACAGACCGCGAGTTGCTCTTTTACTGTCACGATAACGGGCACCGGCGAAGTCATTTTGTCAGACTGCCCGGCGGATATTACGGTGACGGCAGTACCGGGCGCAGACAGCGCAACGGCAAGCTGGACACCGCCGACGGCGACCAATTCCTGCGACGGCAGCACCGTCACGGCTAACGGTACGCACGCCCCGGGTGATGCTTTTCCGATCGGCACGACGGAGGTGACTTACTCGACGAGCGATGCGGACGGCAACGTGATTTCCTGCTCATTTAACGTGACCGTCGAGGCGGGCGCAGAACCCGTTGACCCTTTGATTTGCCCCGAAAATGTTACGGTGAATACCAACCCCGGTTTGTGTTCTGCGGTGACGGGCGATTTGTCGGCGATGACTGCGGACTCGATTACGACTTTGACTTACGAACTCGACGGCGCGATGGTCGGCAGCGGAAACGGTCAACTCATCGGCATGACTTTCGTCGAAGGCGAAACGACCGTGACCTACACGGCGGGCACCGATGCGGGCAGCACTTTTACCTGCTCCTTTACGGTGACGGTGACGGATGCGGAAAACCCCGTTTTAACTTGTCCGGCGGACATTGACATCGAACTGCCGGAGGGCGAAACCGAAACACCGGTGACTTGGGATTTGGCGACGGTAACGGATAATTGTTCGACGGCTTTAACGCCGACTTCCGACTCGATTTCGGGTAATGTGTATGCGCTCGGTTTGTACCAAATTACTTTCACGGCGACCGACGAAGCGGGGAACGACGGTACATGTGTCTTTTCTTTGAACATTGAAACGGAAGAAAATACCGGCGGCAATGATTGCACGGCGGCGGCGGGTACGCTTGCTTTGGCGCAGGTAAATTATCTGCTCGACGAGACGACCGGCACGGTAACAGTCACGGGAACGGATAACGACGACTCGACCGTACCGACGGATTACGAAGTGATTTACGTCTTGACGACGGGCGCGGATTTTACAATTGCTGCCTTAACTACGGACAATCCCGAATTTACCATCGACGCGGAAGGTGATTATGCGATGCACATTTTGGTCGCGGAAACTTCCGACTCGAACAGCGATGATTTCTTAGATTTATCGGTTATTGAAATCGACACGACAACGGCGGCGGATGTAGTTGCTTTGATAAACGGCAGCGACATTTGCGCGGCATTAAATGCAAACGGAACACCGTTTACGGTCAGCGCGGAAGCGAACGAAGATTGCACGATTGAGTTTACCGATTGCCCGACGACGATTGTACAGACGACCGATACCGGCATCTGCGGGGCGGCGGTCGAGTGGGAAGTACCGGGCGTGACGGGCGATTGCAACTACGTCATTTTTGAACCCGAATTCAGTCCCGGCGATACTTTGCCCGTAGGCAATACGACGCTGACTTATGTTTTAACGGACGAAAATAATAATTCGACCGGCTGTACTTTTACCATTACGGTGACGGACGACGAAATGCCGACGGTAGATTTTTGCCCCGCGCCGATTACGGTAGGTAATATGGCGGGCGAATGTCAAGCGAGTGTGGTGTGGATGGAGCCGCAATTCAGCGATAACTGCGCAATTACCCAAAACAACGCGACGCACGACAACGGAGATATTTTCACCGTCGGCAGTCACCTCGTCATTTACACGGCGAGCGATGCGGCGGGAAATACAGTGACTTGCAACATTAACATCACGGTAGAAGACAACGAGATGCCCGTCATTTTGAACGTACCGAACGACATTATCGTCGATACCGATGCGGGCGAATGCGGGGCGATTGTGGCTTTTGCCGCACCGTCTTATTTCGATAATTGCCAAATTACCAACAGCTTCTGCTCGCGTACTTCGGGCGAATTTTTCGACAAAGGCACGACGACTGTGACCTGTACTGCCTTTGACGAAGCGGGTAACATGACGACGGAAACCTTTACGATTACCGTCGTCGACAATGAAGCACCCGAGTTTGCCTGTTCCTCTCCTGTCGCAGTTAATGCAGACGGAACGATTATCAGCGACCCGAGCAATATTTTGGACGGGGTGAGTAATGCGGGTTGCAACGAAATTGAAATTAACTTCACTCTACCCGAGGCAACGGACGCATGTTCGCCGCCGGTCACGGTGACACAGACGGCGGGTGTTTTCCAAAACGGCGATGTTTTTCCCGTGGGTATGCACATCTTAGAATATACGGCAACCGATTTTGATAACAACGATAAAGTCTGCACGCTGAACATCACCGTGGAAGAAGAAGCGGGGCCGCAGATTGCTCCCGATTTCGAGAATGGCCTCTGTGAAGGGACGAGCGGAAAGCTGTGCGTAGATGCGACAGCGGGTTCGACTTTTGCTTGGTTCAGTCCGCAGGGTGAGTTGGTTTCCTCTTTAAACTGTGCGGAAATCGACAACGCAAACGAAGCCGACGCGGGCGAATACTCGGTCAACATCATTTCACCGTCGGGCTGCGTGACGCAATCGACTTACAACTTAATCATCTTCTCGGATGCGCAATTAGTCGTCGAGGTCGAGCCGATTTTGTGTGCGACGGGCGAAGAGAACTTGGAATTTACGGTGACGGACGTTGAAAATACCAATGTACAAAGCTACGATTGGACGGGACCGAACAGCCTGACTTCTAACGTGCAAAACCTGGTCGTGCCGAACGTCGGTACGCAAAGCGCGGGCATTTACGAACTGACGGTCGTCAACGCCAACGGTTGTACCACGCAGGTTTCTACGGAAGCCATCGTAACCGAAGCCCCCGACGCGCCCGGCATTACGACGGCAACGCAGTTGATTTGTGTGGGCGAAACGGCGATTTTGAACGCGAACACCGACGCGCCCGCCAATGCGACTTACACTTGGACGGCAACGCCTCCCGAAGGTGCGGGACTGCCTGCAATGTCCGACAGCCCGCAGATTACCGTAGCCCCGACGACGGGCGCGAACGTGACTTACTTTTTGACGGTCACGACGGACGGCTGTGTCTCGGAACCGGGCAATTTGACTTTGATACAAGAGTCGGCCCCGACGACTTCCATCGAGGCGGAAGGCGATAATTTGTGTGTGACCGGCGACGAAGATTTCACGCTGACGGAAACGGGCGGCGAAGCGGCGGCATGGAACTGGACCGGTCCGAACGGATTTTCGGCGACGGGCAGCAGCATCACTTTGAGCGGATTGACGGCAGCGGATGCGGGTTCGTACACGGTGACGGCGGCGAGTTCTATCGGTTGCGAAACGGCGGCGAGTTACCAACTCAACGTAACGGAAGTACCGACGGGCCTGACGGCGGCTTTTGCGGATGCGGAATTGTGTGAAAACGAAAGCGCGACTTTGCAAATCAGCGGCTTCACCGGCAACGGCGTGACTTACATTTATAACGACGGCAACGCGGATGTGACAACAACCAACACGACGGTTAATCTCGGCTTATTTGACGCGGCAAATTACAGCTACACCGTCACGGCAACGGCCGACGGTTGTACCTCCGAACCGACGGAGGCAACCCTTTCCGTACAGGCGGCACCGACGGCAAATATTACGCAAACGGGCGACGAAAACTGTGTGAAAGACGGCACGACCGTGACCCTGACGGGCGGCGGTGACGCGGCGACTTATACATGGCAGCGCAACGGCAACAGCACCGTCATCAGCGACGCGTCGGCTTTAACTTTTGAAAATATCGACGAAAACGACTCGGGCATTTACACTTTGACGGCGGCGAGTTCCTTCGGTTGTACGACGACGGTTTCGGAAGAGTTGACTGTCTCGGAAGCGGTGGAACCGGTGAGCGTCAATTTCAGCAACGACGGTTGTATGGGTGAGGTTTTGCAGTTGCAGGCGGAAGACGACAACGTAGGTTTGAGTTACCGTTGGTTGCTCGACGGCACGGTGCGCTACACCGAGCAAAATCCGACAATCGACTTTCTCTCGGCGACGGATGCGGGTGATTATCAGGTCATTGCTTTCGACCCGGAATCAGGCTGTGCGGATACTTCGGAAGTCAGAAAACTCAATATTTTGACCGAACCGATTACCGCGCCGGACATGGCATTCATCTTTCTGCCGACCACACACATCGAAATTATCGTCACGGAAAACGACGATTTGCCGCTGAACACGGATTACACGGTGACTATTTTTCAGCAACCGGAATTCGGGCGCATCGAGGTTATCGACGCGACGAAGGGTCACTTCGACTACATCCGCGAGACCGACCGCGCGCGCACCGACCGCTTTTTCTACGAAATTTGCTACGATGACTGCGACCGCGCCTGTGAACGCGAAATGGTCACGGTGGAGATTTTGTACAACGACGAGGAGTGCGTAACGACTAATCTGATTTCTCCGAACGGCGACGGTACGAACGACGAGTTCACGATTTACTGTCTGGAAAACGGAGATTTCCCCGATAACGAAGTCAGCATTTACAATCAATGGGGCGACCGCGTCTTCCGCGCTGCACCGTATATGAACGACTGGACGGGTACTTTTGAAGGCGAAGATTTGCCGGACGGTACCTACTTTTACACGTTCAGAAGAGATGCAAACTCGGAGATGAAGAAGGGGAGTTTGACGATATTCAGGTAGAGGCGGCGAGGTCGAGTCGCTCCCGGTAGGGTTCCCCCGATTCGGGGGCTGAAAACGCGGGTTCCTGCTCGTCTTCAGCCCCCTAACCCTCCGCGACTAAAGTCGGGACAGGCCGAATCGGGGGAACTTTCTCCGGGCTTGAGTTTTGGATAACTCTTAATTTTTTTGCTCCGTGACTTATGAAATTGAGGTCACAAAACATTCAACAAATCCTTCTTTGCAAAAAGAAGGAAAATATAAGAAACAGAATTTGAGATTTTGGTAAAGGCAGCAGTCTAACGTCTATCGTCTAATATCTAACATCTCAAATCTCAAAATCTATACAAAAATGAAATACATTTTAACCCTGTCCTTACTCATTTGCACGGCACTACTTTTGCAGGCACAACAAGAGCCGCAGAACAGTTTTTTCATGTACAATCAAGCGATGTACAACCCCGGTTCGGTGGGCAGCAAAGACTACGCTTCGGTAAATGCGATTTATCGGCAGCAGTGGGTCGGCTTCGAGGGGGCACCCGTTTCGCAGATGCTGACTTTCGATGCGCCTCTGGTGGGTGACCGTGTGGGTATCGGCATTTCGGTGCGTCACTATACGATTGGTTTGACGACGGACTGGCGGGCGTCGATGGCGTATTCTTACAAAATGCAGATTACGCCGGATGCGACTTTGCGCTTCGGAATTCAAGGCTCGGTGCATTACTTGGGTATGGATTTTAACGGAAATGACGTCATTACGGATAAAGACAACGACCAATCTTTCGTTAATCAGCCGGCGAATAAATACACAGGAAATGTGGGCGCGGGTCTGTATTTCAACCTCAAAAATGTGCTGTGGGCGGGAATTTCCACCCCGGCTTTTTATCCGGTGACTTTAGGAAATAACGACGATGTACTCGTGACGGCGACGGAAGCACCGCACTTTTACGGGGCCTTCGGCGGGCTGTTGGATATGTCGGAAACCATTCAATTCAAACCTTCCGTGCTGCTGAAATACACGCCGGATGCGCCTTTGGATATGGACGTGAACGCAAGCGTGGTTTTTAATCGCTCGTTTATGGTCGGCGCGACTTACGGTCTCGGCGGTGACGGCGGCGGCGACGATGCAGTCTTTTTGGCGGGCTACCAAATTTTACACAATCTGATGTTGGGTGTTTCTTACGGGCTGCCGTTGTCGGGTTTGAGTGAGACGAATGACGGGAGTTTTGAGGTGCTGCTGCGCTATGATGTGAAGAGTGAGAAGGATGATTTGGAAAACCCGAGGTTTTTTAATTGAGAAACTTTTTACGCGGAGTGATTTTTCTTTTACGCTGATTGATACCTGTCCCGTACTTCAGTCGGGATGATTCAGTATGATTTTCGCTGAATACTTCTATGACTCGGACGCTGAAGCTTTTTTTGAATTTTCGTGAATAAAATTTACAACGAAGTAAAATGAGGCAGGAAAAGAACAGCGTAAAACCTTAAAAATCATAAAGGACAGCGTAAAAAGAATCAGCGTAAAATCTTAAAAAATCATAACAAATCAGCGTAAAAAGAACAGCGCAAAAATCCCCTGTTCCCGTAACCGATTTACACGACCGAAAAACATTTTTAAGCCACGTCGTGACAACCGAGAAAATGATGAAACATTTGAAAATAATAATTTGCTGGTCTTTGTGCAGCCTTGCCGTCTCGGTAATGCAGGCGCAGATTGTCCTGTCGGACAGTCGCGTGACGGTGCGCAACGAGGCGGAGGTAAACAGTGCGGATTTGGAGTATAGTCCGGCTTTTTACGAGGACGGAATTGTCTTTGTGACCAACCGACACGAAAGTCTGAAAGCAACGGTAACGGACACACGCATCGACGAAAACATCATGTCGCTGTACGAAGCGCGGCGCGACGATGCGGGATTTTTGGGTAACGGCAGCCTTTTTTCCGCCGAACTGCTGGAGCGGGTACACGAAGGGCCGGTGACTTTTAACCGCACGGGCGACAAGATTTTTTTTACACGGAATATTTTGGATAAGAAGCAACGGGCGAGCGACGGTAAGCGCAAATTGATGATTTATGCGGCGGAGAAAAAAGGGAATGAGTGGACGAAACCGGAGCTTTTGCCTTTCAACAATGCAGAGTTTAACAGTGTGCATCCGGTGGTCGGCGCGACGGACTCTATCCTCTATTTTGCGAGTGACCGACCGGGCGGTTTCGGCGGCATGGACTTGTATCGTACCGAAAAAATGAACGGTGACTGGACGGAACCCGAAAATTTGGGAGAGAGCATAAACACCGGCGGCAACGAAGTTTTCCCGTTTTTTCACCCCGACGGCACGCTGTATTTTTCTTCGGACAATCACGGCAGCTTGGGCGGTTTGGATATTTTCATGACGCGCAAGAGCAGTGAGTCTTGGGAGCAACCACAAAATTTATTACCGCCTTTTAACAGCAGCGACGACGATTTCGGCTTTATTGCAGACCTACAAAATCGTAACGGTTATTTTTCTTCCAATCGACCGGGCGGCGCGGGCGAAGACGACATTTATTCCTTCAAAGCCTTCGGCGAAAACAGAAGTACGGCAGACAACAAAAAGGAAAAAATCGAAACCGAAGAAATCGAAGTGACCGACGCGGAGGGGATGCCTTTAGAAAATGTGCGGCTTTCGCTCGTAGGTCTGAATGATATTTTTGTCGGAAAAACCAATGACGGCAAAGGTACGGTGCGCCTCGTGCCGAGCGGAAAACCGGGAGAATTTACCCTGCAAATCGACGAAAACGATAACCTCTACGCCGAGGCGACAACGGACATCAACGGCAATGCCGCCTTGACTTTCGACAAAAACGGCAACTACATTTTATCCGTTGAAAAAGACGGCTACATCCCCAAGCAAATCCTCGTCGATGCGAATACGGATTGGGAAAATTTGGATTTCACTTTGCAAAAACAATCGGAGTGCGTCGCTCTCAGCGGCTACGTGCGCGTAGCGGGTAAAGCGGACGGCGCGGGCAACACGGAAGTCCTCTTCACCGACACGGAAACGGGCGCGGAAACGAAGGTATATACCAAACCCGACGGCACTTATGTACACTGTTTGCCCTGCGGAAAATCGTTTTCCGTCTATGCAATGAAAAACGGCGTTTACACTCCGGGGCAGATTATCAAAGTCGATGCGGCAGACTGCACCGTAGGAAAAAACATGCAGCAGGATTTCACTTTCCCGACCGACCCGGGCGTGGCTTTACGCGAAAACGACATCGTGGAATTGCGGAATATTTACTTCAATTTCAACGACGCAAGCATTCGCCCCGACGCGGAAAACGACCTTTACGCCGTACTGCAAATGCTGCAAAACTTCCCGGGGCTTGCCATCGAACTCGGCTCGCACACCGACGCACGCGGCAGTGCCGGTTACAATCTCGACCTCTCCCGCCGTCGCTCGCAGAGTGTGCGCAATTGGCTGACAAACAAAGGAATAGACATCAACAGAACGGCGGCGGTCGGCTACGGCGAGTCGCTGATACGCAACGGCTGCACGGACGGCGTACCCTGCACGGAGGCAGAGCATCAGGAAAATCGCCGCACGGAATTTAAAGTCATCTCGGCGGACAGTCCGCTGCTCGGCAAGGTTAATCCGCCCGTTTTTCGGGAAAATAATAAAGCACAAATCAACGTCAGTCCGACGGATAATGCCGCGAATGCCTACCGGATTATTTCGATTAAAAAAGATGCACCGTATTTGCCGCACAGCGTGATTGCGGGCACCTTCGGCAGTTATGCGAATGCGGAGAAAAGATTGCGTCAGTTGCGCGATTTCGGTTGCGCCGAAGCGGTCATCAAAGGGCGTGCGGACGGTATGCACGTGGTGGAAGCGGAACGATTTGCGGAGCGTGAAAAGGCGGAACGATTGGCGGAGAAACTGGAAGAAATCGGGATTGGCACCTATGTTTTATAGTTGATGGTTGACGGTTGACGGTTGACGGTTGACGGAAAGTTCTCGCTTTAAGATTTCGGCAGTCTTTGCAGACGTAATTTTTCTTTGTGATTTCGCGGTAACGCGCAGCGCGATTCCGTCGAGAAAAGTAATACTTTTTCCGAGTAAAAAAGAAAGGGAAAGTCGTTGAATTGTGAAGCGAAACGTGTCGATTCAACAATTCAACGATTCAACATCTCAACATTATACCAAGCCTTGCTGTACCGCAAAACGCACCAGCTCCGTACTGGAATTAAAGTCGAGTTTACGCAAAATATTCTTGCGGTGTGTCTCGACGGTATGCTTGCTGATGAAGAGCGTTTGACCGATAAGATTGCTGGTCAGACCTTTGGAGATGAGTTCCAAAATTTCCTGTTCGCGCTTCGACAGACCGAGGCGTTTGCGGAAATCATCCTGAAATTTGGGTAACTCCTTACTCGCGCCCGGCTCGGCAAAACTGACCGAGTTGTGCACATAACGCTCGCCTTTATAAACGGTCGTGATGGCCTCGTAAAGGTCTTCTTTGGTCGATGCTTTCGGCAAAAACCCGAGAACACCCTCGCGCAGCAGGCGACGAATGAGGTCGGGTTCGCAATATTGTGTGTAAGCGATGACTTTCAGCCACGGAAACTGCTCCTTAATCATCTGCACGTTCAGCGAAAAATCGTCGCCGGGCATGTTGAGGTCTAAAAGCAGGACATTGGGGCGGGCGTCGGGCAGGGCATCCATGAGTTCTGCGGAAGAAGCCGCCGTACCGGCGAGTTCCATGTGCGCATTTTGACGGATGAGTCCGGCTACGCCGAAAGTGACGATAGGGTGGTCGTCGGCTATGAATACTTTCATAACTATTGTGTTCTGACGGGGGGATTATAATTAATTTGTTTCGTTCAAGGGGGTATTTTGTCTTGATTGCGAAAGCGAAGTTTCACAAAAAGACGCATACCTAAAGTAGTCTCTTTAGCAGTTCAAAAAAGTAAAAAAGTGTTTCCGGAAAAAAGTAAAAAAAATGACTTGCTCGTTTTTCAACAAGCAAAATCAGTCCGTTTAGGGGGGCAAACGTTAATTACGTGACGGGTAGATGCTGCGGTATATTCGACCGAAAAAATGAAGGGAGGTACGATTATACGCGACAGATAATTCAGAGTTAAATACCTGATTGACGGGAAGTTTTAGTTTATATATATTTTTAATATTGACTAAAATTAACCTTTTTTAGTTCCCGTAAAAGCGGGATGACTTACCGGTATTTAGGTAGTTACAAGGACGAAAGTAAGCATTTTTTCCGGAGTTTGCAAATTGCGGGAAAAGTCAAAGTGAAATTCAGCGGAAATTTATCGCCGTAAAAGCAGAATAAAGCAGCGAACCGCAGATAAATGACAAGGGTTTTAGTTTCACAAATTTAAAAAAGTTGTGTAACGAGAAAACTACTACTGAAAGCCGAAGACCGACATTACAGAAAACAACTAAAAAGCAACAAATTATGAATCCGCAAATGCAAAATCATCAACAACTGCAAAATGAAATAGAATTTTTACGCAGCGAAAACAAAAAACTCTCCGCGCAACTGTCCTTTCACCGCCGCGTTTTTCGCAACGTACACGACGCCCTCGAAAACGCGGAAAACCTGCCCGATGCCGTCGAAAATAACAACCTGCTGCGCACCCTTTTAGAAGAAAACGAAGACCTCAAAATGCGGATGAGAGTCGCCAAACTCAGCACCCGCGAGCGCGAAATCATGGAACTGGTCAAAGAAGGCATGACTTCCAAAGAAATCGGTATGCGACTGAATATCAGCAAATTAACCGTCGATACGCACCGCAAGAATATGATGAATAAATTGGAAGTGAACAATACGGCGGAGTTGATACGGTTTGCTCTGGCGGTGTCTTGAGAGGTCGAGGAGTCGTGAGGTTGGGGAGTTTTGCTCCGATTTCTTCTTTTGGTATGATTTAATAAGGTGTGCAGCATCTTACGCACCGTGAGGAACCAATCATTCTAACAACTCAAACAATTCTAACAAAAGCAATATTTTTCAAAGAAAAATCCTTACCTTTGCGCCCGCTTTCGAGGAATCGAGAGTTTTCACAATTTTATCACGAGGATTTGTTCGGTTTCACATTTTGGAACAGCCAAAAATACCGACCCACGGAAAGACTTGCTCCTTTATCAGACCGGTCTTTCGACAAATCCGCAAAAAGAGTCTGATTATATGAGAAGTTACGAAGTAACGTACATCGTTGATTCCACTCTCGACAACAACGCAATTAAGGACACCGCGAAAAAGTACCAAAATACTTTGACCGACGGTAACGCCGAGATTGTCGCCGTTGACGAAATAGGTTTGAGACAACTCGCCTACCCTATCAATCGCCGCAACTCCGGCGTTTATTACTGCGTCGAATTTAAAACGGACACTCCCGACCTCATCAACCGCATGGAATTGAACATGCGCCGCGATGACTCCATCCTCCGTTTTTTGACCGTCAGCCTGAACAAATTCGGTGTAAAATACAACGCCGACAAACGCGACGGTAAAATCGGTACGGCACGCAAGATTGTCAAAGAAGAAATTAAAGAAGAGAAAAACAGCGCACGTCGCAGCAAACGCCGTGACCAAAAGTCGCGCGACAAATCGACGACCCGCCCTTCTAACGCCGTAAAAGCGGAAGGCAAAGTAGCCAAAGATGCGCCGAAGCCCGTCAAAGAAGCAGCACCGAAAAAAGTAGAGAAAGACGATTTGACAAAAATCGAAGGCATCGGCCCGAAAATTCAGGACATCCTGTACTCTTCGGAGATGACCACTTTCCAAGCCCTGTCCGAGTGCAAGCCGGAAACCATTCGCAAATGGTTGAGCGCAGCGGGCGGTCGTTTTGCGACCCACAACCCGGAAACTTGGCCGAAGCAAGCAAAATTGGCTGCCGACGGCAAATGGGACGAGTTGAAAAAATGGCAAGAAGAGCACGACGGCGGCAAGCCGAATGTCGGTGAGGAAGAGTAGAGTTGGTTGACGGTTGTCAGTTGTCGGTTGCCCGTGCGTGACTTCTGCATAGGCGATTTGATGAATTGAATACCGTTTGCACTTTTCTTTTGTTTTTTTAATCTTTTTTTGAATTTCCGAGTCGCGCATTTTTTTTGCCGACTTTTAAAATATACATTTTTTAAAAAATCCTGTGATAGAGAAAAATTTAAAAATCAAAGTCAAATAACAGCTTGGTTTTAAAATTTTTCTGTATCACTTGAATAGGATTTATTAAAAAATCATAAACTAAAATATTATGGCATCAAGAGATGACATCAAGTTTTTGTCCAATCCGAAAATCGGTTCACGTCGTGACAAATACTGCCGTTTTCGCAAATACGGGATTAAGTACATCGACTACAAAGACCCCGATTTCTTATTACAATTCATCAACGAGCAAGGTAAAATTTTGCCGCGCCGTATCACCGGCAACTCGCTGAAGTACCAACGTAAAGTCGCTACCGCCGTCAAACGCGCGCGCCACCTCGCGATGCTGCCTTACCTGGCGGATTTGTTGAAATAATTGCTTCGCAAGTTGATAGTTGTTGGTTGGTAGTTGATAGACCTTACGTCTCAGTCACACTCGATTGACAATTCTTTTTTATCAATCTTGAAGCAGTTTTTGAATTGTAAAAACGAATCGGAAAACTCTTTTTTTCGATTTCATTTAATAATAATCGTTCTTTAAAATGCTTCTTGCGGGAAGTTTTCTAAAGAACTCTCAATAAAATCTTTAAAGATGAATATCATTCTTTTAGAAGATGTAGATAAATTGGGGGACAAGTTCGAGGTCGTAACCGTTAAGCCCGGTTATGCACGCAACTACTTGATTCCCAACGGTAAAGCGTTGATTGCCAACGATACCAATAATCGCCGTTTGGAAGACTACCGCCGCCGCGAAGAGCGCGCCGAGTCTAAAAAATTGAGCGTTTACCAAGACGTAGCGGACAAACTGAAAGGCAAAACCCTCAAAATCGGTGCGAAGGCCGGTACGAGCGGCAAGATTTTCGGTTCCGTGACCAACGTCCAAATCATCGCTGCGCTCAAAGAGCAATTCGGCGTTGAGGTAGAGCGTAAAAAAGTAGAACTGCCCGAGGAAGTGAAAACTTTGGGCACTTACACTTTGAACCTCAATTTGCACAAAGAGGTGATTGCACCCGTAGAATTTGAAGTGGTAGCTGAATAAGCTGCACCGAGGGATAAAAAAGCCGCTTGCACTTGAAGTGTGAGCGGCTTTTTTTTTGCATGACGGTCGAAATGCTTTTCCTGACTTATGCTTTTAGCAAGTCGGTTAAAACCGACGCTACGGTGCAGGAAACAAATCAAACAAAAGTTTACTTTTCACAATAAAAACCTTATCTTTGCGCCCGTTTTGCCGGTACTCCGTCAAAGCGAATAATTTGTAAACCGTCATTTTGACGGAATTTTTTAACTAAAAAGGAGGTAGCAAAAAGTGCATTTTGTGCTTTTCGTATTTTCGATACACAGAAAATATTGCCCTCTGTAAAAAAAGACATTCATTTGATGTCAGAAGAAAATAAGAACGAAGAAACTCCGGAAGTAGTCGAAGCGACTACCGAAGAGACTACGGCACCCGCCGTAGAAACTGCCGTTAAAGCCGAAGACGCTGATGCCGCCGTTAAAAAAACCTCTCACACGCCCGTTCCCGAAACGAAAAAAGCCGTCGAAGACGACAGCGAAGAAGAAGAGGAGGACGATGTAGATGAAATCGAAGAGGAAGAAGAAGTCGAAGACCGCGGCGCGCACGATGATTTTAACTGGGACATGAGCAACAAGGTCGGCCCGGTTTACAATGACTCGGAGCGCGAGCAAATGGAAGAGCAGTACGACAGCACCCTGAGCGCAGTGCGCGAAGGCGAAATCGTCGATGCCCTCGTCCGTTCGATTCAAAACGGTGACGTGGTCTTGGATTTGAACTACAAATCCGACGGATTGGTAGCTATCAACGAGTTCCGCGACATGGGCGAACTGCAAGCCGGCGACCACGTAAAAGTTTACGTCGAGCAGCAGGAAGACGACCGCGGTCAGTTGGTGTTGAGCCGCCGCAAAGCCAAATTATTATTGGCTTGGGAAGATATTAAAGACAGCTTTACCAACGGTACGGTTATCAAAGGTGTGGTCATCAGCAAAACCAAAGGCGGTCTTATCGTGGACTGCGGCGGTTTGGAGACTTTCCTTCCGGGTTCTCAAATTGATATTAAGCCCATTATCGACTACGATGCGTATGTCGGTCGTGAAATGGAGTTTAAAGTCGTCAAAATCAACGAGCAGATTAAAAATGCCGTCGTTTCTCACAAAGCGCTCATCGAAAGCGACTTGGCGGAGCAACGCGAGCAAATCATCGCCGGTCTGGAAAAAGGACAGGTACTCGAAGGTTTGGTCAAAAACATCACGGACTTCGGTGCCTTCTTGGACCTCGGTGGTGTGGACGGTCTGTTGTACATTACGGACATCTCTTGGGGACGTATCAACCACCCGAGCGAAGTGTTGTCACTCAACCAAAAAATCAACGTCGTTGTACTCGATTTCGACGAGAACAAAAAACGTATTTCTCTCGGTCTCAAGCAACTCCAACCCCACCCGTGGGAGGTTTTGGAAGAAACCATCGAGGAAGGCGCAACCGTCAAAGGGAAAGTTGTCAACATCGAAGATTACGGTGCTTTCTTGGAGATTATGCCGGGCGTAGAGGGTTTGATTCACGTCAGCGAAGTCAGTTGGAGCAACCAACCAATCAACGCGCGTGAGTTCTTCAAAGTAGGCTCTACCATCGACGCGAAAGTGGTAACCATCAACCGCGCCGACCGCAAAATGTCGCTCTCGGTCAAGCAACTGTCGGAAGATCCGTGGAATGTCATTCAAGACAAATTTCCGTTGGAAAGCCGTCACACCGGTCTCGTTAAAAACATTACGCCTTACGGTGTATTTGTCGAGTTGGAAGAAGGCATCGGCGGCATGATTCACGTGAGTGATTTGAGCTGGACGAAGCGTATCAACCACCCGAACGAGTTTACGAAAGTAGGCAACAACATCGACATCACTATCTTGGATATCGATAAGAAAAACCGCAAACTTTCTCTCGGTCACAAGCAGTTGGAAGAAAACCCGTGGGATACTTTCGAGAATGTATTCCCAATCGGTTCTTACCACGAAGCTACGGTTATCCGTCGCGACGACCGCGGTGCTATCGTTCAGTTGCCTTACGGTTTGGAGGCTTACGCGCCTATCAAGCACATTCGTAAGGAGAACAACCAATTGGCGGACGTCGATGAGGTACTGACGGTAAAAGTTATCGAATTTAACCGCGATGACAAACGCATCATGGTGTCTCACCTGCGCTACCTCGACGACATTCGTCGGGAAGCTGCGGGCGAAGAACGCAAAGAGCAAGACCGCGAGCGTAAAGAAACACGCCAAGCCGTGAAGAAAACGCAATCGAGCGTACAACAGACCACCCTCGGTGATTTGTCTGCTTTCGCTGACCTGAAATTGAGCGATGCACCTGCAAAGCCGAAGAAGGAAAAGAAAGCCGCTAAGCCAAAGGCAGAGAAAAAGGACGACGCAGCCAACACAGCAGCGGCAAGCCCTAAATCTACCGAGGCGGAAGAAGCGTTTGAAAACAAAACCGAAGCGTTGAAAGCTCAAGGCAACGAACCCGAAATTGACAACAAAGTACCGGAAGAAGTCATCGAGACTGCGAAAGGTAAAGTTGCTCAATTGAACGACGAAGGCTTTGAGAAAAACGAAGAGGAAGAGTAGATAAAATTTATTTCGATACGATAGTCGCGTAATTTTTTCGGCGCCTGTGGTGTGAAATATTTTAAATATAAAAAGTCCCGAGTGCTTAGGTGCTCGGGGCTTTTTTTTTAGCCGTGAATGAAACCGGCACTAACGTACCATAAGAGGCAAGCCGGGCTGAAGTGCCCCATGCCGTTGGCTTTTACAGGAATGCGAATTTAAAAAGCCTCGAATACGGTTGTATTCGAGGCTTTTGTTTTTTGAGTTTACAGGATTCGGTTTTTTTCTCCGGGGAAGACGTCGCAGTACAACGTCTCTACGCGGTAATTACTTTTCGGCGTTGTCGGAATGCGGAAAAACACATTTCGCTCGTAAGAATAAAATTATTCCTGCCTCCTTTCGTCGGCTTTGTGGTCTTGCTATGAAAAAATTACAGAATTGCTTTTATCGAAAAATCAAAAAGCGACAACCGAATTTGTACAGACGCGGGAAAACGCGTCTCGTCCTTGAGGAGGAAATTTCATTATTTTACTGAAAGGAAGCAGCCCGTGTGACTTTAGACGTGCAGTTGCACGTCTCTACAACGCCAGAGGTTTGTGATTAACGGAGCAGCAGGTTTTATTTTCTGAATGTAACTGTCGGAAGGTTGCCCGCAGTGTCTTAGACGTGCAGTTGCACGTCTCTACAACACGGAGGGATGAAAATTGAAAAAGACTTAATATTGATTTTTACAAGATATTTCGGAAAATAAATCTGCCGCCCGTCCACCGTCCACCGTAAAACCGTCCGTCGTCAAAAAAACCGTCCGTCGTTTTATTTCTTAAAAGTATAATAATACTCCCCCGGATAGTTTTCATAAAAACCCTCCAGCAGTACTTTTCCTTCCGTTTTTCTCAACTCCTGCAAGATGTCCGAAACCGTATTCACGCGGGTATCATTGACTTTGGTGATGATGTAGCCGGGATCCATTTCCGTGCGTTCGATTTTAGAATTACGCAGTACGCTGACCACATATACGCCCTCGGTGCGGAGTCTGCGCTTTTCGTCGGTACTGAGATTGCGCAGTTCGAAGCCGATTTCTTCAGCGGGAGACTTGTCTTCTTTGACATCCGCCGCCACTTTGTTGTAGCGATTTTTGAGAGTAACGTTGGTCTTATAGCGTTTGCCGTCACGGATGTATTCGATGCGCAGCACATTGCCGGGGCGAAATCTGCCGACGACCTCTTGTAAGGCAGGAACAGTCTTGATGCCCGTACCGTTGATGGCGACGACCACATCGTTTTTGCGCAAGCCGCCTTCGTCCGCGCCGCTGTCTGCCGTAACGCGGGTAATGATGACGCCCTCGACGCGCTCCAAACCGAGTTGTTTGGCGCGAGCGTTGGTCACTTCGCCGATGCCGACGCCGAGCATGCCGCGCTGCACGATGCCGTGGTTACGCAAATCCCAAACGATTTTTTGTACCAGACCAGAAGGTACGGCAAAAGAGTAGCCTTCGTAGCGACCCGAACGGGTGATGATGGCGGTGTTGATGCCGACGAGTTCGCCGTTAGTATTGACGAGGGCACCGCCGCTGTTACCGGGATTGACGGCAGCGTCGGTTTGAATGAAACTTTCGATCCGGTATTCGCCTTCGAGAATGTCGATGCTGCGCCCTTTAGCACTCACAATGCCGGCGGTGACGGTGCTTTCGAGGTTAAAGGGATTGCCGACGGCAAGTACCCATTCGCCGACGCGGAGGCTGTCGGAGTTACCGATTTGCATGACGGGCAGGGGTTCGTCGGGTTCGATTTTGAGGAGAGCGATGTCAGTGTTGGTGTCTTTACCGATGAGGGTGGCGATAAATTCGCGTTTGTCGTTGAGCGTTACTTCGTACTGCGAGCCGTCTTCGATGACGTGATTGTTAGTCACGATATAGCCGTCGGCGGAGATGATAACGCCGCTGCCGCTGCTGCTGCCGTAGCTGCCTGTGTCAAACCAACCGCCCAAACCCGTGCCTTCGGTGGCTTTAATATTAACGACGGCGGGCGTGCTGATTTCTGCTGCCGAGGTAAAATCAGTCGGCGCGCTGCTGACCCAACGACGCATATAATTAACGGAAGTCGCGGCATCGGGTGCTTCGTTCATACCGGCGTATTTGGTCAGTCCGCCGTTTTCGCGGATAATAATCTGTTGCGGTTCGGAAAAATAAGCGTAACCGACCACGGCGAGAAAAGCACTGACGAGACAGGCGGCGGTCATTTTAAAAAAGCTCCTCATGTATTTTTTTTGAGACGTTAGATTTTAGATATCAGACGTTAGACTCCGCACGTCTTTAGGTCAAACCTTCAATCTTAAACGACAATTTGTTTGCGTTGTTGCGGCGTATTTGCGCAGCGAAATGAAGCGTAAATTACTACCGTTTTGGCGTTCCGACAACATTTGAGGGAGAAAACGCTGTGAATACGTCAAATTTTTCTCACAAAAACCTCGCTTGTCTGTTATCATGCAGGCAAAACAAAAGAAAAGTTTTATCTTCGTTTTTTACAATTCCGATAACCTCAAAAAATTTTAATCTACAAACAAGCAAAAGGAATTTACCAAATATTCATCTGTAATATCAGTCTTCAGACGTAAAAGGTTCCAATCAATGAGCGGCAATCTAAAGTCTATAATCTACCCCGATAATTATCGGGGCTAAAGTCTTACTAAATCAATAACTGTATGAAAATCACCTTACAACTTTTATTTTTACTGTGCTCGACGGTAACAGCTCTCGCGCAGGTCGTTTATACCGACCCGGTTTTTCCGCGTGCCACCGACGACGTCACCCTCTTTTTCGATGCGACGCAGGGTACCGGCGGCTTGGCGGATTGCGGCTGCGATGTTTATATTCATACGGGTGTGATTACCGACGAAAGTACGGGACCTTCGGATTGGCAAAACGTGGCAATGACCTGGGGCGTGGAAAATCCGGATTGGCAACTGCAACCGGTGCCGGGTGTACCGAACTTGTATTCTTACAATTTAGGGCCTTCGATTAACGAATATTACAACCTGACTAATGATCAGGAAGCGCTCGAAATTGCGGTCGTTTTTCGCAACGGTGACGGTAGTTTAGAAGGAAAAGGCGACGGCGGTACGGATATTTACTATCCGATTTATCCCGAAGATTTGCCGTTCAGCGACATTCTTTTGGCACCGGACAACAGTTCTTTGGTGACACAAATCGGCGATGAAATCGAGGTGCGCTACGCGACTTCGGAAGAAGCGACTTTGACATTGACGGAAGATGGTGAAGAGCTTTTCACGACGACAGGCAATACTTTGGAGTTTAACATCGAAGTCACCGAAGCGGGCAATCACGTCGTGGTCGTAGAGGCGGAAGCCAACGGTGAAACTTTGTCCCGGACGTTTTCTTACGTCGTGCCCGTTGCCACGAATATCGCCCCCCTGCCCGACGACGCGGAAATCGGCATCAATATCATCGACGAAACGGAGGTGACTTTGGTCATACGCGCCCCGGGCAAAGAGAATATTTTTGTTTTCGGAACTTTCAGCGACTACGAATTATCGACGGAATACCAAATGAACCGCACGGCGGACGGCGAGTATTTTTGGTTAAATATCACGGGACTTTCTCCCGACGAAAATTATTTTTATCAGTACCTCGTGGACGGTGAAACTTCGGTTGCCGACCCGTTGAGTCTCTTGATTTTAGACCCGCAGGCCGACTCCGGTATCGACGCGGAAACCTTCCCGAATCTGCCCGACTACCCCGAGCAAATGAACGGACGGGTAACATGGCTGCAAACCGCGCCGGAGGCATACGAATGGCAGGTCAACGATTTCGAGCGTCCGGACAATGAGGAAATGGTGGTGTACGAACTATTGGTACGCGATTTCGTAGCGGCGCATAATTACGCAACGCTCATCGACACTTTGGATTATTTGACGCGTTTGGGTGTCGATGCCATTGAATTGATGCCCGTGCAAGAGTTTGAAAACAACAACTCTTGGGGCTACAACCCTAACTATCACAAGGCTTTGGACAAATATTACGGTACGCCGCAGGAGTTTAAGCGTTTTGTGGATGAGTGCCACGGTCGCGGCATTGCGGTGATCGTGGATGTGGTTTACAACCATGCTTTCGGGCAAAACCCGTTTGTGCAGATGTGGTTTGACGGCAAACCGACGGACGACAATCCGTATTTTAACCGCGACGCGAAGCACCCGTTTAACGTAGGTTACGACATGAATCACGAGAGCGCGGCAACGCAAGAATATGTGAACAACATCATGCGCTACTGGATTGAAGAGTTCCGTTTGGACGGTTTCCGCTTTGATTTGTCAAAAGGATTTACGCAGACCGACAACCCCGACGACGTGGGCGCCTGGGGCAATTACGACCAAAGCCGCGTCGATATTTTGGAAGACTACGCGGATGTTTGTTGGGACGCGGGCGGCGATGATTTTTACGTCATTTTGGAGCACCTCGGCGACAACGACGAGGAGCAGGTGTTGGCAAACTACGGCATGATGCTGTGGGGAAATATGCACAGCAGCTACACGCAGGCGGCACGCGGCGGCAACAACAACAACATCTACGGCGTAACGCACTTCTCGCGCAATTTTGAAGATCCGCACCTCGTCGGCTACATGGAAAGCCACGATGAGGAGCGACTGATGGTGACAAATTTGGAAAGCGGCGCGTCGAGTTCGGAGTTTGATTACAACATTCAGGCACTCGGTACGGCGCTGCGTCGTCAGGAGCTGGTGAGCAATTTCTTTTACCCGATTGTCGGTCCGAAAATGCTGTGGCAATTCGGCGAAATCGGCTACGATGTCAGCATCAACTTTAACGGCAGAACGGGTCCGAAACCTATTTTGTGGGAATACTACGATGAAGAGCCGCGCCGTCGTTTGTATGATGTGACCCGCAGTTTGATTCACCTGCGCAACGAATATCCGGTCTTTTTGGAAGGCGAACCGGACTACCCGACGTCGAGCGGTATTCGCAAGCGCATCGGTATCGAAGGCGATGACATGGATGTCGTTATTCTCGGAAATTTTGCGGTGACACCGCGCGACATCGACCCCGAATTTTACGAAACGGGCACGTGGTACGAATACTGGTCGGGCAATACTTTGGAAGTCTCCGACGTCAACGAAATGATAGAATTGCAGCCGGGCGAATACCGCCTTTATACCACCGCCGAACTGCCGGAACCCTTCTCGGGCTACATCGACACTTCGACGGGCGTGAAGCTGGTGAACGCGGATTTCAGTACGCAAATCTCACCGAATCCGAGTGCGGGCAGCGCGGTTTTGACTTACACTTTGACCGATGCGGCGGAGGTGACTCTGGAACTGTACGACTTTACGGGCAGGCTGTTGAGCGTTCCGTTCAGCGGAAATCAAACGGCGGGTGCGCAATCTTTTACTTTCGATAACCTGACGAGCGGCACTTATTTGGTACGCGTGCGGGCGGATAACGGGGTGCAGGCAGTAAAGTTGATTGTGGCGGAGTAGAGAGTGGAGAGTGAAGAGTTGAGAGCAGCCGAATCGTCTTTTGGGACGGTTCGGCTGTTTTTTGTTCCGGCATTTTGATGGCATTTATAGGGGAATTTCCTTTACCTTTACCCCTATGTCAAACGATATTTTCAAATTTCATGCAGGCGAAAGACCGGCGATGACACTACTCGTCGAGGCGGTGCTTTTGTTGTTGGCGGTTATGCTCGGTATTATGCTCGGGTTGGGCTTAAATGCGGTGTGGGCTTCGGTTTTCGGCTTTGAAGCGGCAAATATTTCGGAACTGATTACCGATAACCCGCCGGCGCGGGTGCGTAATTTTTTGCGGCTGAATGCGCTGACTTCCAACGGGTTCATGTTCATTTTTCCCGCTTTGCTTTTTTCCGTTTTTTTCTATCGGCGAAACCGGGCGCGGGAACTGAAGCTGACGACGGAATTTCGAGCGGAGTGGCTGCCCGGTCTGCTCGTTTTTGTGTTTGCGGGCTTCTTTTTTTCGCAGTTTACCTATTGGCTAAATCAAATGCTGCCGTTGCCCGCCGTCGCCGCCGAACTGGAAGAGCGGACGGGCAAACTCGTCGAGGCGATTATCACCATGGAAAGCGTACCGGAGTTTTTGTTCGCCCTGTTTACCGTGGCGGTCATCCCGGCGGTGGGCGAAGAATTATTGTTTCGCGGTACGATACAGCGGCGCGCCGAGGAGGTTTTGGGCAGTCCGCACACGGCAATTATCGGCACGGCGATACTCTTCAGTTTTATTCATTTTCAGTTTGCGGGATTTCTGCCGCGCGTGGTTTTGGGGCTGCTGTTGGGGTATCTTTTTTATTGGACGCGCAATCTTTGGGTCTCGATTTTGGCGCATTTCATTATCAACGGTTTTCAGGTGGCGGCGGCATTTTTTGCCGCAGACCAAATCGAAAACCTCGAAAAGCCCGATTTAACGCAATTACCGGCAAGTCAAATGCTCACGACGGCGATAATCTCGTTAATTTTTATTTATTTAGCGGGAAATTGGTTTCACAAAAACAGGATACTCTAATTTGCAAACTATGAAAGGACTACTGCGCCGCGCCTCTACCGCTGCCATTTTCGTACTCATCATGCTCGGCGGTTTGTACGGCGGTTACTACTCGTTTATCCTGCTTTTCGCGCTCATCACGGGTTTATGTTTGTGGGAATTTCTCTACATGACCATCGACCACGGCAAGCGACGGGACTGGCTGCGCCGTATTTTGGGCGTGGCTTTCGGCTTGACACCCTTTGCCCTCGCCGTGATGATTCATCTGAATTGGATAAAAATCAACGACACTTTTGTCATCATTACCGCGCTGCTGTTTTTCCCTTTCATTTTTATGGCTTTTATCTACGAACTCATCGCACAGTCGGAAAGTCCGTTCGGCAATGTGGCTTTCATCGTCCTCGGAATGGTCTATATCGGTGCACCGTTTGCCTTGTTGGATTTCATTGCTTTTGAAGGAAATACCTTTTACGCCAACACCATTTTCGGGTTGCTGCTGATGACTTGGTTCAACGATACGGGCGCGTATATTGTCGGTTCAAAATTCGGAAAGACAAAATTATTGCCGCGCATTTCTCCCAACAAAACGTGGGAAGGCAGTCTCGGCGGGGTGTTTTTTACTTTCTTGACGGCTTTGGTTTTGTGTCAAATTTTTCCCGAAAGACATGCCGTAGATTGGTTTGTACTGGCGGCAATCGTAGCGGTTTTCGGCTCGGTCGGCGACCTGATAGAAAGCATGCTCAAACGCAGCGTCGGCGTCAAAGACAGCGGTAATTTACTGCCCGGTCACGGCGGCGTTTTGGATAGGTTCGATGCTTTTATTTTTCAGTTACCGTTTGCGGCGGCGTATTTGTTGTGGGTCAGAGGATAATTGGTTGATGGTTGATGGTTGATGGTTGATGGTTGATGGTTGAAAATTCACAATAGCAATTATTTTTCAAACGGTTTTGACGGATATATTTTTTGCTTTAAAAAAAAAATTTATTAAATAAAAAAGCCGCATTTCCTTTTCGGAAATGCGGCTTTTTTATTTTTAGAATACTGTACGAAAAGCGAGTCCGATTTTTAGAAAAAGAACAGAAAATCGAAATTTATTCTGACTCGACTCTCGACTCTCTCCTGACTCCTCTCTCCTCAAATCTTAATCACTCGAAGACAACTTCGCCAACAAGCGCAGCAACTCGATGTACAACCAAACGAGGGTAATCAACAGTCCCATTGCGCTGTACCATTCGTAGTATTTCGGGGCGCCGTATTGCTCGCCTTTTTCAAAATTATCGAAATCCAACAGCAAATTCATGCAGGCGATAACGATGATGAAAAGACTGATACCGATGCCCAACATACCCGTGTCGTGAATGAACGGCATTTGAATACCGAAGAAGCTCAACACCCAGGTCAGCAGATAAACCAACATGATACCGCCCGTTGCCATGACGACACCCGTGCGAAATTTGCTCGTTACTTTGATGATTTCGGTCTTGTAAATGAACAGCATCGCAAAGAGCAACGCCACGGTCAAGGATACCGCGCTGAACACGATGCCTTGCCCGAAAGCGTAAGCGTATTTTGCCGTGACCGTACCGACAAACAAACCTTCGAGGGCTGCGTAAAGCGGTGCCAAAGTCGGCGACAAATGTTGCTTAAAAGAAGCCCAAATCACCACGCCCAGACCGCCGAAGAGACCGCCGTAGAGGAATAAATTGCTCGGCATCACAAAAGCAATCGCCGAGGTCAACAACATAATTCCCAACAAAATGAAGGACTTGTTAATCGCGCCCTGCACGGTCATTTTTTCGCGTACCGTGATAAAATCACCGTCTAAAGTATCGGTTTGCGTGCGGGCTGCATCGCGGAATTTATCTTCATTGAGAAACGGATTTCCGCCGCCGCTAAACATATTTTTTCTTGCCATGAGTCTAATTAATTTAAAGAAATCCCGGTTGGGGTTTCGGTTTTAGAAGTAACAAAGATACGAAATCATTAGTTGTACGGCAACGATTAAAGTTATGTTACTCCCTGTTTTTGCTGTCGATAATAATCGTAACCGGCCCGTCATTCAGCAATTCCACTTTCATGTCCGCGCCGAATTCACCCGTTTGCACTTCCCGCCCGCTGACGAATGCTAATTGCTTCACAAATTTTCCGTAAAGCGGCACGGCAATCTCGGGCTTAGCCGCTCGGATGTAAGACGGACGATTTCCCTTTTTGGTACTCGCGTGCAATGTAAATTGACTGACCACGATTATTTCGCCGCCGACGTCCCGCACCGACTTATTCATCACGCCGTTTGCGTCGTTGAATATCCGCAAGCCGCTGATTTTCTTACACAACCATTCGAGGTCTTCGGATGCGTCGGCGGGTTCTATGCCGAGCAAAATGAGTAATCCCTGACCGATTTCGGATTTGACTTTGCCTTCGATAGTAACGGAGGCACGGGTGACTCTTTGGATGACGGAGCGCATTTTTTGAGATTTTAGACGTTAGATTTTAGATGTTAGACCGCTTACCAATTATACTTCGCATCGGGCAACCGGCAACTGACAACCGGCAACTAAACTATTCCTTCGAAAACAACCACTTCCCAATCTCCTTAAAACTCACCTTCTTGCCGTACATCAAAATACCGACGCGGTAAATTCTGCCCGCCAGCCAAATAAAAAACAACGCCGACACAATCAGAATGCCGCCCGACAGCAGCACCTCCCACAGCGGCGGGTCGAAAGGCAGACGCGCGGGCATCAAAATCGGGGAGAAAAACGGAATCATCGACAGCCAAAATGCGAGGCTGCCGTCCGGATTATCAATGACCGGTCCCATAAAACTGATGGCCAAAATGACCGGTATCATAATCGGAAAAGTCAGGGTCTGACTCTCGCCGAGGTCATCACCGACCGCACTGCCGACCGCCGCAAACAACGAAGCGTAAATAAAATAGCCGCCCAAAAAATACACCAAAAAGACGGGAATAATAAAACTCCAATCCTGCTCCGCCAAGCTGTTAACGATGCCGAAAGCCATTTCCGTCACCTCTTCCTGCTCGGCGGCGGAAAGGTCGCCGCTCATGCTCTGCGACTGCGCGGGGTCAACGCCGAAAACGAGCTGCGCCCCGACAGCCACCAACGGAATGAGAATTATCCAAATTGTCAACTGCAAAATACCGACCGCGCTGACGCCCAAAATTTTGCCGAGCATCAGTTGAAACGGCTTGACGGAAGAAATGACGACCTCGACGATGCGGTTCATTTTTTCTTCCATGACCGAGCGCATAACTTGCATACCGTACACGATGAGGATGATGTAGATAATCAACGCCATCACAAAACCCATAGCCGTGGCGATTTCCGCACCGTTTTTCTTTTCTTTTTCGACGATATTTCCGTCTTCATCCACGCTGATTTGCTTTTGCGTCAGTGCAACATCGGCGGAAAATTTCTCCAATATTTTGTCGTCAAAGCCCGCATCTTTTATTTTTCTGCTCTCGAATTTCTTTTCTATTTTATCTTCAATCGCCCGCTTGTCTCCCAATGAAAGCTGCCCGTCGGAAAAATACTGCGCCCGCACCGGAGCATCGGCGTTCGGCACCTGCGGAATGTAAACGATGCCGTCGTAGCCCATCTCTCCGTAGCCTTTTTGCAGCGTAGAAAGCGGCCCGGTGACGGCTTTAAAATTCAGACTTTTACTGTCCGAAATCGGCGCGATGACCTTACCGCCCGCGTCGCGCTCCATCACGATGCCCGACTCGTCCAGCACGGCAATGCGCTTCGAGCCGTTGTCCCCCATCCCGCCGATGAGCGGCGGCACTATCATCAGCAGACCGAATGCCAAAGGCGTCAGCAGCGTCGTCAGAATAAAGGATTTTTTCTTGACACGCACCAAAAATTCACGCTGTATAATGAGCCAAAGTTTATTCATTTTGTTTAGTTTTTTTTTGTCATAAGCCGCAATCCGTTCCAATCAAAAGGGCAGTCTAAAATCTAAAATCTAACGTCTAAAATCTGTCGTTCACCCCCTCACCTGCCGGATAAAAATCTCATTCAAAGTCGGTAAAATCTCGTGAAACGAGCGGATATGCACGCCTTTTTGTATCAAAAATTGCAGCAAAGCATTGGAGGCGGCATCGTCGTCGATTTTCACCAAAATTTCCTGCTCGCGGTGTTCCTGAATGGTAAATCTGCTGTTTTGCAAGTCCTCCTGCTCCAATTCCGCCGGCAACTCTCCGCCGTAACCGATACTGAATACGTGCTGTTTAAATTGCTGTTTGACGTCGGCGACTTTGCCGTTGAGTACGTTTTTTCCCTTGTTAATGAGCGTGATGTACTCACAAATTTCCTCGACCTGTTCCATGCGGTGCGTCGAAAAAATGATGCTGATGCCTTCCTGATTGAGTTGGTAGATTTCGTCTTTGATGAGGTTGGCGTTAATCGGGTCGAGACCGGAGAAGGGTTCGTCCAAAATCAACAACTTCGGGCGGTGCACGACCGTTGCCACGAACTGAATTTTCTGCTGCATTCCCTTCGAGAGTTCCTCCACTTTTTTATCCCACCAGTCGAGTATTTGAAATTTTTCCATCCACTCGCGCAGATTTTTCTTTGCCTCCGCTTTCGACATACCTTTGAGCTGCGCGAGATACATCAGTTGCTCGCCGACCTTCATTTTTTTGTACAATCCGCGCTCTTCGGGCATGTAACCGATTTGTCCCGGATGGTCGGTGTTGAGTTTTTCTCCGTCAAGATAAACCTGTCCGCTGTCCGCCCGCGTAATGGTCGTGATGATACGAATGAGCGAAGTTTTGCCCGCTCCGTTGGGACCGAGCAGTCCGTAAATCGAGCCTTTCGGCACCGAAAAACTGACATCATCGACGGCGCGGTGCTTGTCGTAATTTTTAACTACATTTTCCAAAGTCAGAATGCTCATAAGCTATTGTTGTTGGTTTGGTAACTTTCGTCGGGCGAATATCCGAAAAAAGGCGGAGACGGTGCGGGTTTTTCTATGATTGCGGGTTTTATTTCGATGAATGGAGAGGTGAGAGGTGAGAGGAGAGAGGAGAGAGGTGAAAGGAGAGAGCGGAAAGTGAGGGAACAGGTACCTCAAATGCCAACGGCATGAAGCACATCAGCCCGGTATGCAGTTCCGGAGGAACGGAATGCCGGGGGAGAACGAAATGCCCGGGGGGGGGAGGAACGAAGTATCCACAAAAAAAAGCGAATTACCGACCGAAATCGACAACCCGCTTCCAATGTAAACTGCACTTTGCAGATTTTAACCCGCGACGTCTTTCCCGCCGACGAGATAGTCTTGATATTCTTTCAGTTTTTTCCAGTTGCGGTTAGCGGCAAATTGCGCCTGCTGCGGCCAGGTCGAAGGGTCGTGAATTTTGTAGCGATTGCCCGCTTTGTGCAAAATTTCCTTGATTTCCTCCGCTTGCGTTTCCGCCAGTTTTTCCCAGGTAGTAATACCCGCGTCCGCCAAGACCTGTGATATTTTCGGGCCGATACCTTCGATAATTTTTAGGTCGTCCTGCTCGTATTTGTCGAAAGGATTGATTTCGATGCGCTCACTGAAATCTAAAGTTTCTTCGCCTTCCGACAGCTCGACAATCGTCTCCGCGTAAGCACCTTCTTCCGCGTCGCTTGTTGTTTCCTCGTTGTCGTCATTTTGAGCTTCGACCGCTTCTTCTTGTGCTTCGGCTGCGGCGTTTGCTCTGTCGGTTTCTTCGGTTTCTTCCAAAATTTCTTCTACCGCGTCTTCCGCTGCCGCAGTCGTTGCGTCGTCGGAATTATCGGCATCCAAAATTTCCTCGTTCAGCACATCTTCTTCTTTAGTGACCGGTCTGACCGTCGTAAAACCGACCCGCGCCTGTATTACTCTGCCTGCTTCGGGCAGTTTGCGCGACTGCCCCATCAGTTTTTTTGCCTGTCCTTTCCAGTCGTCTTTTTCGATGCGTCCGGGGAAAAATTCGATGGCTTCCGTCACCGCTTCGATGGCTTCGGGCGAGAGTTCGCTGATTTGTGCGTAGGTGTAAATACCGATATTATTCAGCTTTTTTTCCAAAAACGGACCGACACCGTTGATTAAAGTCAAATCGTCTTTCGCGCCCGCTTCCGCCTCCGGAATGCCCGACCCGATGAGCGCGGTCGCTTTTTTCTGTGCGTCGGTCAATACGACGACTTCCTGTAAGACTTCCTCGCCGTTATCCGTCGTATTTTGCACCCCTAAATCAGGTGTCACGGCGGGCGCGGTTTCGCTCAATATCAGTTTTGTGCCGCTCTTCATTTTATCCAACTCCGCTTTCAGCATCTCGTTTTCGCTGTCGATTTCGCTTAGCTTAGCTTCCATCCGGTTCAGACGCTGCAAGGTTAAGTTGTGCGTGCTTTGCATTTTGCTGATTTGCTGCAAGGCATTTTGGTCTAAGTTTACCTCGTCGCTCGCCCCGAAAGTTTCGGAGTAGTCGTTGCTCTTCGTTTTCAGACCGATTATTTGATTGTTCAAATCATCAATCGTACCCGCATAAGACCGCGCGGCGGCGTTCATTTTCTCGATTTCTTCGTTCGCTGCGTAGAGGTCGGCGTGCAGTTTTTCTTTTTCTTTTTCCAAAATCTCAACGCGCGCATTCAGGTCTTCCGCCGTCAGTTCCGCTTTTTGCAGCGCGGCGGTTTTCAGTTCGTGTTGCTCTTGCAATGCGGCGAGTTCCGCTTTGGTATTATTCAACTCATGCCGCGCTTGCTTCAGTTCTTTTTTCAATTTCTTGCGGCGACTTCTGCCGAAAAAATAGGCAATTAAATAGCCCAAAGCAAAAGCCAAAAAGGTCAATATCGCAAAAACGAGTGTGTCTTCGTGCGAATAACCTGCGAATAAATCGTTGAAAATAAAATCTTTGATGTTTTCCATAGTAGATTGAAATTTAGCGGACTAAAAAATTGTCCGATAATAGTATGTCTAAAAAATAAAAAACGGCTGTCGGTAATTGAGTCTTTATTTGCTACTCCTCCGCCGGACTCAATTTAAAATTCACCCGTCGGTTCGCCTGTCTGCCCTCTTCATTGTCCGTGCCGTCGGGGTTGGTATTTGGTGCTACAGGTTGCTTTTCGCCCATCGAGACGGTGTTTATCGGTGCGGTAATGCCGAGTTCGGTAAAGTATTCTTTGGCGGACTCCGCGCGTTCCATACCGAGTTTTTGATTAAACTCTTCCGTGTCGATGCTGTCGGTGTGCCCCACGATAGTAAGCAAATAATCGGGATTGATATCTAAAAACTGCTTGACCGAGTCGGCATAAGTCACCAACTGAAAACCCGGACGAAACTCCGCCGAACCGAATGCAAAATTCGCATCCGAAAAAGTATTATCTTCAAAACGGTATTGCGGAATGTCGAATGTCGTCTCCCCTTCCGCGACGGCGGGCGTCCTGATTTTAAAAGCCAAAGGCATTTTCATCTCATCGGCGGAGGCAAGCACACCCGAAGTTTCGATGCGTTTTTGGTCGATACCGCGCTCTTCCAAAAGCGTTTCCAAATAAGCGGCGCGGGCAATCCCGAGGTTCTCAAAATAACCGGAAGGCATTGCCGATTCGTCGCTGTCGTATTTACCGATTATCATCACTTTTTGCCGGGTACTGTCCTGCATAAAATTGACGAGCGCATCCATAAAAGCGATGTTGCTTTCGTTCAGCGTCGGTTTGATTTTTCCTTTTTCGTAAGAAAATTGGTCGAAAGGTCCCGCAAGTGTATCGCCGTCAAGGGTCAAATAGAGGGTATTGTCTCGCGGCGGAGGCAGGATTTCGGCGGGCTGTTCGGTATCGCAGTTGCCGCGTGTCTCGCAAACAAAGTACCAACGCCCGAAAATAAAGAACAGACCGAATAGTATCAGTCCCGTCAGGAAGGCTCTCATTTAGTATGTTTAGTTAGAAGTCGCGGAAAATTTTCGGCGTTTAAACTGCTGAAAATCCGCTTTTTATGTAGTCTCATTTTATAAAAGCCTAAAAGTAGCTTATTTACGACAATTCACCAAGAAAAGATTTAAACAGTTAAGATTTAGGGGTAAAAAATTTTCTGTGTAATGATTTTCCGCCTTGAAGAGAGACGCGCTTTCCCGCGTCTGTACAAAACCGGCTTTCGCTCATTGCCGGAAGGCGAGCAACTGCCCCAACCTTTACACCCCTTTCAACCCTGACAACCCTTTATAACCCTGACAACCTTTAATAACTAAACTCAATCTGCTGCAAAGGAAACCCGAACAAACATTTCTCCTTAATCAAACTCGCCACTTTCGTCGGCACCAGTTCTTCCCAACCTTCCTCGTCTTCCTGCAACATAAACAGCACTTCTTTACTCCAAATATGCAGCAGGTCGGCGTTAAATTTTTCGACATCGACGATTTGTTTGCTTTTTAAAAGATGTTGGTATAAAAAGGTGACGCCCTCGGGCACCGGCAGATTTTCGGTCGTCATCAGCTCTTCGCTGCCTTCCTGCAAAGAAGGATAGACGTAAAATTTTGTGTTGCGGGTAAAAATTTCGCCGAAAGCGGCCAACAAACGACCGTCTAAGTTCGCGTAGTATTTATCGTTGATGAGGGTCAAAAGTTGCTGCACACCGATGACCAAACCGATGCTCGGAATGCGGTAGTCGGCGAGGTAGTCGATGAGTTTGACGTACTGCTCGCAATTGGAAAGGACAACGGTATGCCCCATGGTGCAGAGCACATCCGCACGGTCGAGGAAATCTTTTTCGTCCACACCCTCGGCGGCGGTGGCGGATTGCAGATTTTTCCAGGTAATTTCGGTGAGCAGGGCGGACTTGCGCGGGTCAACGGTTTCTTCGTTTTTAAATTGGTCCCAACTTTCTTTTATCATGTCGATATTAACGACCGTGGCGGGGCGGAAACTGCCGCGCACTATCATCGTGTGCTTGCGGTACAAAAACTCGGAAGCGTGTATCGGTTGCTTGTCGCGGTTAAACATGGCAACGTCGGTGAGTCCGTGCTTGATGAGCCACAGACAGATGAGACGATTGTCCAAATCTTCAAAATCGGGACCCGAAAGGCGCACCATGTCGATTTGGATTCTGCCGCGCAGCGAGTCCGTCAGCGAGACGATGAGTTCTTCCGGATTTTCGTGGTAACGGTAGCAGCCGTATATCATGTTCACGCCCAAAATACCGACCGCCTGCTGCTGCAGGTGGTTATCGTTATCGAGCATTTTTACGTGGAGAATAATGTCGTTCGGCTCGCCGTCGGGGTCGAGTTGAAAGCGCAGCCCCAGCCATCCGTCGCCTTTAATGGTACGCGTATAATTTATCGCGGCAATGGTATCGGCAAAGGAGAAAAGCATGGTTTCGGGGCGGTCGTTGCGCAGGCGGCGCAGCATCAGGTTGTATTCGTGGTCGAGCATTTTGTAAATGCGCGACTCGCAGACGTAGCGACCTTTGACCTCCGGACCGTAAATATCGTCACTCACCAACTTATCGTAGGCAGACATCGTTTTGGCAATCGTACCCGCCGCCGCACCGACCTGAAAGAAGTAGCGGGCGACCTCCTGCCCGGCACCGATTTCAGCGAAGGCACCGTAAACGTTGGCGTCCAGATTGATTTCGAGGGCTTTTTGTTCCGTTTCTAAAAGTTGGCGTGACATGTGATTTTGTATTAGGTGAAATAGACCTTTTGACATAATAATTTGTTAGTTTCTGACAGTGATGTTGATTGCGAATTGGGAAGATTTTACGAAGTAAAATCTAAATCACCCCGACAACTGTACGGGGTCATAAGAATCAGGTTTAAAAAAGAAAACTATCAGAATCTAATAAAATGTTGCACTAATGAGTTTTGTGTTTTGGGTATAAAATGCGAAAATACGTATTTTCCTTTAAAAAAGTAAAACCGAACCGGAGTGTCCGCGTTCGGTTTTGTTTTCTTCTTAACTCTGCCTGTGATCTTATCGGACAATAACCAATTTTCCGCGTCCGATTATTCCGCCGGCATATTGAAGTTCATAAAAATACAAACCCTTCGGCACACTTCCCAAATCCAAACGGTACTTACTGCTGCCCGCTTGCAGTTTTTCGGTCAAGAGGTTGCGCCCCGCTTGGTCATAGAGGTGCAGACGGCAGTCGGCGGGTAGATTTTGTGCGGTTTCTAACAAGGTCAAACCCGCAGTCGGATTGGGAGAGATTTTGGTGTCGTAGAGCAGCATGACTTCGTGGGTGGTTGAGGTTTCGGTATAGACCGTATCGCAAGGGCTGCCGATAAGACGACCGAGGCGATAGTTGGGGTGATTGGGCATGGTGCCGTTATTGTAAGTTGCCAACTCAAAGCCTTCTTGCTCTAAGTTACACTCGGCGGCGGGCAGGTCGGGATTGTGGATGACGTGCATGTAAGGGTGGTAGGTGCGATTTTCAAAATAAATTTTACCGTTGGGCGCAAGCTGCGCGGTAAAAGGTCCCGATTTTTCTAATTCACGCGGCTCTATCAGCGTCAGTTCAAGCGGAAATTGCTCTAAGTCGATTTGGTAGTAGTTAAGTGTCGTGCCGAGGTAAGCGTAGCGGGAGTTAGGAGAAATGGCGATGCCTTGTGGACGTTCGTCGGAATCCTGTAAGATGATGCGCTCAAAGTTAGATAATGTTCCGCCACAGCGGTCGAAGTCATAAAAGTCGAGGTGAGCGGGATACTGCGCGTCCCAAGAGTTAAAGTAAGCGTATTTTGTACCATTGGGAGAAAATACAGATTGCCCAACTCCACTTGTACCATAAAGAGGATTTAGCCCCGCATAAAGGAGTTCTTGCTCAATTATTCCGTTGGGATTGATTAAAAAACGATAGAATTTATTTGTTCCGTATTGCTGTTGTAATACCCACCAGTCTCTACCATTAGCATGTCGTGTAGCAGTTAAACGTCCCGACACTAAAGTATCTCCTTCAATTAGAGGAATATTTTTTTCTAATACTGTTCCAAGATTTGCATTATCTTCATTATTGTGCATATCAATCACAGTATAGTACGTTTTGTGTACAAAACCAGGGTTACCATCAAGTAGTTCGGTAAAATGCCTTTCACTATGCAACATATAGAAAAGACTGTCATTGCCAGGAACAGGAATAGAGAGCATTCCTTGCCTTATTCTATCCTGAACAACCGTAACGTCAGGATTAATACCATATCCGTTTATCATCACTTCATTTAAGGCATTATAAACTTTGGCGGCATCACAACTAAATATTAAATTCCCCTCCGCATCGCACATTGTCGTACCCGAAATATTAAAATCCTGCTCGCGGTATTCATAATAAACATCCGGCGGACTCATGTGAAAATCAATAACTGTACCACCTTGTGTGATGCTACCATCCCAGCTACCATAGCCGGTTAGCCATATATAATCATGTTTGAGGCTATCATTTTGAGAAAAGAGAGTGAGCGGAAAAAATAAAAGTAAAAATAAATTCTTCATATCCTCAAATTACGATAGGGGAGCCACAAACTTGTGACTCCCCTGCATTAAATGAAATTAAATCTATCGGGTGATAACTACTTTGGTAGTAAGCAGTTGCCCGTCGGTGAGTTTTAATCTGAACCAATAAACACCTGCGGATAAACCGCTAACATCTGTTACGGATTGATTACGGCAGACAAAAGAGCGCAGTTGTACACCTTGTGCATTGAACAAAACAGCATCTGCGGTAGCGGTAGCGTCATCCGTCCACGTCAATCTTACTAAACCCGTAGTCGGATTAGGATTGACTCGCAGCACATAACTATCGGTTGACGCTGTTTCATTAACAACTGTAGCAGCTTCTTCATTCGAGAGTTTACTTTGTGCGATTGTAGCATTTTCGTCTCCGTTATCGTGGGTTTGATTGAGCAAAATACCGCCTGCGTTACAAATATCAAAGTCGTCCCCAAAATCTGCGTAGCGGTCAATCAGACGATACAGACCACGGGCTTTAAAGACAGACTTACCGCCGGAAAGCGGACATTGAGCGGCAATCAGCCACAGTTGAGAACTCTGCAAAGCGGTAAAATCAAGCTGACCGCGGGCGACAACGGATAGATAAATATCGTTGACGATTTTATCATTTTCCTGTATGATTTCGGTAACGTTAATACCCGAATTAACTCCTTTAATCCCGTCCGCTTCTAAGTTTTTATCGGAGCGTATGGTCTGATAAAGCAGGTCAATTTGTGCCTCTAATCCCGCCACGGCATCGTACAACAGGGCTTGCGCAGCTCTGAAATCCGCTAACTGAACTGTGGTCGGCTCTGCGGGCAGCGTGGTTTTTAATTGACTGATTTGGTCTCGATAACTTTCTACTTGAGTCTTTAAGGAACTGATTTGCCCCTTAGTGCTTGCATCCACTTCGTTAAGCGCTTTTCCCGATATATCAATGTCCGTTAGTTGCCCCATAGTTTCCTGCGCTTTTTCGGCATAAAAGGCAGCTACGTCGGGGTCTTCATTGATTAATTGCGGTTTTTCCTTCAGGCGGCGATACAGTTCCTTTTGCGCGGTACGTAAAACCTCGGCGGGAAAGACATCGACAAGGGCACTATCGCGAGCAATTAGTTTATCTAACTCACTAATGTGGTCATCGTCCGTGAAACCGGGCATACACGCTCCTATCGTTTCGGGCGTTCCGCTTTCGTCAAGCACAAACCATTCTATATCCGATGATGCGGGTAAACCCGTTTCATTTTCGGGGTGGTAGATTGTACCTTCGGGAGTATGTACGATAAATTGAGATAATTCTATCCATTCCTGATTCGTCGTCATATGCTGCGCTCTGATGTTAGAAAACGACCCTAACCATACATTACCCGTGTGTGCTTGGGCATTTGCATCATTGGCACTACCGAAAAGAGCAGAATTAGTCATTTGCAGTCCGACACCATTGCTATCGAAAGTGGTGGTCTCCAGCATGGTTTTGTTACAGTCACCGCTGAAACGCATGCCGACATTGGCAGTGTTAACGGTATTGTCCGCAAAGGCAATACCTTCAGCACTAAGGGCTGCTATACCGACTTGGTAGGCATTTTGTGCACCGTTAACCTCGTTGCAAGTCAGATTTGACCAACCGCCGCCATCAAACACAATACCTCCGCACAGACCGTGATTATTGAGATTGACTAAGTTATCGACGATGTTGTGTTCGGTGCCGCCGACAATTCTGATTCCCGTAGAGCCAAAATTTAATACATCGACTGTATTATTGCTGACATCACTGTTGAATTGTCCGAAACCCATTTCGAAGATGCCGATACCGATTTTACCGGTTTGTGTACCGATAAGCTCTACATCGTTGTCTCTCACAAAGAAGGTATTTGCTAAGTCACATTGTTCAAGAATGATACCTTCACGGGTGCATGCAACGGTATTGTTATCAATCCGCAGATAGCGACTTGAACCGTTTTGGACAAGTATGCCCGTCTCCACATTTGTCATGTCATTCCCTACAACTCTTGTATTTGTTCCGATAGTACGCACTGCGATGTAGCAATTATTGAAAGCAGAACTTCCTCCCGTGTTGAGACCGTACTGATACAGACTTGCTCCGTTAGATTTGACATACACGCCGTGTCCGTCTATAACGTAAGCACCGTCAGGTTGAATATTTTGTATATTAGTACCGACGTTGTACACCCCGCCTACTTCCGACACTATACCGTTTGCCATATCTGATATAATGTTGATAGGATTGTCAGCATTGTTGAGGAAAATTACTCCTTCATTCAACTCCAAAGCGGCATAACTGTGTGTGCCGACCGTAGTTGTTTGTCCGGGATAAGGCAAAGGAAGTGTCGCGCCCGTACAATTGAAGTCATTGCTGTGGAATTGTCCGAGTTGGAAAGTGCCCGAACCCGGCGGCTGTAGAATACTGACGAGATTGCGATGAAAAGTATTATTGTTGAGGTGCAGAAAAGCACTTGTCCAAGTTCTCACAGCATTTTCTGCTCCTTCTACCGTACAGTCTTTGAGCGCGATAAATCCGTTATTGTTCATCAGCATTCCCTGCCACATTTCTTCGCAACCGTGAAAGTAAGTGTCCTCGGCTTTAAACTGTGCATTATTTGCGAGTTCAATGGCAGCACCGGGTGCAAAACAAATTTCGGAGCCGGGCGCAAACTGATAGACATCATTTACCGTCAAGGTGTTTTCAATATACACCTGTTGTGGTACGGTTGCAGCATTGGCTTCGGGAACAAGCAGTCCTGCGGCAATTGCTTGAGCAACGGTCATGTTTGCGGTAATAGAAACGGCACCGGCGGGGCAACATTCAAGAGGCGGATTACCGCAAGGCAGTATAGTCACCTGAATAGTTTCGCTTAATACATCACCGCATCCGTTATCGGCCGTATGTGTAATCAGGTAATTGCCCGACGATGCGTAGGTATGTGTGATTGGTTGATTGCCCGTAATATCACCGGAGCCGTCACCAAAATTCCACGTGTGTGTCCCTGCGGGATTGACGGGCCACACAGTTAATTGTTCGCATACGGACGCATCGATATTAAATGCTCCGTCAATTATCGGTACATTTATATTTACAATCTGCGAAGATGTTTCTTCTATACCGCACTCGTCCGTTACGATCAAAGTGACTTCATAAGTGCCTGTGTTGATATAGGTATGGCTTACATTTTGACCGCTACCCGAATTTCCGTCGCCGAATGTCCAAGCATAAGTGTAGTCGGGATTTGCATCTGTGGCGGAAGCGGCTATAGTGTAGCAGTTTGTAGTGTGGGTGAAATCGGCGTTAACGCAATAAGTTGTTACCTCTATATTATCTACTGCTATTCTCACAGAGCCCATGTCACCTGCTGTATTACGAGGTGATATAATTAAATAGTTAATATCAGTGTCGGTATTATTAACCCATCCTTCTACACTATAAGTTTCTGCCTCTTCAATAGGCAAGGGACCACAATCAAGTGCAGGCGGAAGAGGATAACCGCCGGAAGCAAAGGTAATATTATTACTAATACAATGGGTGACGAACTCGTAGTCTCCACAATCTACAACCTCATCACAATCAGGAGAGATTAAAGCATCATTCGCATGACAAGGAGGAAGGTTCGCAGCCTGTATTGACAATTCTCCATCATCAAGTGGTAATAAGTCCAATGAAAAATCGACTTGACAATTAGGCGATATTGGTTCATTAAGTTCAATTAATAAACCTTCCTTAGGTTGATTATCATTAGGGTCATAATGAATCCATACGAAATTCGTATTCGTACCCTCACAAATTCTTACTGTATTTTGAAAGGAATTTTGATAACCGAAAAACATATTGTTTGTGTAATAAGGATAAAAACTGACAGTAGTGGGGGTGGATATATTTTCGAAGTCGTTCGGACATGCAATATTTTCACATTGACTTAATTCGCTGCAATCAATGCAATTATTTACATAGACTTCTAGCCTTCCGGTAGCAGTAGTACAACCACAGTCTGTTAAAACTGTATAAGTAATTCTTTCTACTCCCACAGAACCTGCGTCTAAAATTAAAGATGAAGGTGTGAAAGATAAAGACGATGTAGTTGACCCCGCAAGTGAAGCCTCGCCAATACTAACCACCCCATTAGAAAAATCATTGCATAATAAATCGTCAAAGGGGATCTCAAGTGTTTCCCCTTCACAAACCATACGAAATTCATTACAACAGTCATAATCTTGATTTAAAAAGACCAAAGCATTTTCAGACATAGCTGTTGTATAACAACCATCACAACCCCCCATATCGGGACTTATTTGATAACCAAGTTCACAAAGTATTTCTATCTCAGGAGCTGTAACCGTTCTTCTGATTTCATTGAACGTACCGTCACCGTTGTCCGTAATTTCACCAATTGACCTTTGCATCACGTAATCAACTCCGCCACAGGTTGGATTTAAGTGGCTCGTCAAGTTTGGAAAAAAGCCATTAAAAGAATTACCATTATTTCCTGCAATAGGTGCAATACCCGACTCTCCGATATAAATGCGCATATCTTGTCCTACAGTACAGTTTGACAGAACACCGTTTTCCCATTCGGTACTACTTAATCCTTCTAAATTCCAGTCATCCAAACTACAATCAGAAGTACTGTTATTGATTATTTGTGTCAAATTAAGCGGATTATCGTTAGCATCGAATTGGTCTGCGAAGTATAGATGCTGATCCCAGAATTCGTAACCAGATCCATTTGGTTCTCCGTTTTCAAGTGCCGTTCCGGCGAATCCTAAGATATGTAGTGCCTCATGTAAAAACACCGAATAGAAATCATGGGTACCAACGGTAGGATTTCCAACCAAATCAAAATTCCAAAGGATAGTAGGCGATGTACTAATTTGTACTCTACCTGCGTGATTAGGTCCGCCGGTCAAAGGACTACCATTCAAAGCATAGTATACAGCATTTTTCCTTGTGGGATTAGCTCCAACAGCCCCTACCGTCGGTAAATAATTAGCACTCGCAGCAGCCAACACGCCTGTATTAGTAAAAGTGTGCATTTCGATTTCAATGTTGACAAGCTCTTCGGGAACCATTTCGCCGCACCCTAAAACGTTACTGCGTCGAACAATCAAGTCAGATAAGTCAGAAAAAACTTCTACGCAGACATTTTGCATATCCATGGACACGTCGTCATCAAAGTCAAGGAAAAAATATCCTGCGGGTACAGCACTTGAATTAAAACCTGAAGAAGTCGCTTCACCTTCATCGACTATATCATAGGTATTTCCGAACCTGTCAGAATAGTAGCGCCCGCTTTCTAAATCTGATGCTTGATGTGAGTCAAACGCACCGCAGAAGTGTTGTGTTTGACATTCTAAATCAGAAGAGAGAAGAGAAAAGAGAAAAAAGAAAAAAGAAAAAATCTAATGTTTTTCATGATGAAAAGGATTGAGAGGTTATGGAATACAATCACAAGGGTCGCTGTTTCCCTTTAAGTATTCACCAAAATCTTCTCATCATAATTCAATTAGCCGGTCACTATCTTTCGATGAATAATGCAAACATAAAATATTTTTGTGGAAGATATGTTAAATTTGTAAAAATTAACATATTTTGGACACAACAAAAACCGAACTCATCACAACGAGTTCGGTTTTCTGTCTAATCAAAACAAGGCTAAAAACTGTGCGACACATCAAAATCATCCAAGACCGCATCCAAAATCGGGTCGTCGCCCTTGACGTAACCGCGCTTTAAGTCGTAGCCGAAAAACTTGGAAAAAGTGCTCCAGTAGCCCGCCGTAAAGCCGCCGCGCAGGTCTTTGACTAAGCTGTGCATGGAGTCACCGGTCTCGCGCTCAATCATTTTTTGCAGCATGTAGCCCTGTATTTTTGTCAGTCCTTTCAGCGGCTCTTCAAACTCTTCTTTGAGTTCTTTTTGCAGTTTTTTATAGTATTTTTTGCGCTTGCCCTTGTTCAGTTCCTGTGTGGCTACTTCCGTCTCGCGGAAAATGCGAATCGCTTCTTTCGCATAAGGATAAACGATAGGACCGTAGCGTTTGTAGCGCAAATATTTGTAGTAATCGTCTTTGTTTGCAAAAGTACGCGGCGAGGTAATCGACACATCTTCCAGCTTCGCGACCAAAATGGTATCTCCGTTATCGGCGACCATTTTCGTGAGTGTTTCCCCGTCAAATTCCACTTCTCCGTAGGTTTCGTTGGTTTGTGCCCTGAGGCTGAAACCGACAAACAACAAGAGGGTGAACAGCATTATATTTTTCATAATCTTCAGTTTATTTTTCGTTCTTTCCGCCGAAATAATCGCGCCGGAAACTCGTATCACAATCTGATAACGAAGATACGCTTTCCAAATTTTGTGATACACCCGGAAGACGATAAAATTCACTTTTCGTAATTAAATTTTCCGCATTTAAGGAAATATTAACTACCGATTGCAGGCATTCTAAGGGGTGATTTTCTCGTTTTATCGCCCTTTAATAATCGCACTTTCCGCCATGTTTAAGAACTGCGAATTGGACAGCGAACCGTCCTTTCTTTCGAGAATATTGCCGTCGGCATCCAAGAAAAGCAGCGTCGGGTAGGCATACACTTCAAAGATAGTGGCGAGGTTCGGCCCGTTGTCTTTTTCGGCATTGATTTTATAGGAAACAAAATTTCTGTTCACCATGCGCGAGGTGCTGCTGAGCGCAAAAACTTCATCGTCCATCACCCGGCAGGGCAAACACCATGTCGTGTAAAAATCCAAAAAGACAAGTTTATTTTCCGCCTTGGCGCGTTGCAAAACGGGCTGCAGACTGCCCGATGTGACGAAAGAAACGCCGCTGCCTTTGGCGGACTTATTTGATTTTTTACCGCCGGAGACGGTGCCTTTGCTGCTGCCGCAGCCGAAGGAAAGAAATGCGGCAAGGAGGAGTGAGAAAAAAAGTGTTTGTTTCAATGTCGTAAAATTTAGAGGTGTAAGTTTAATATCAGACGTTGTAAAAGGGGTAAAGAGTTACAGTCTTAATGATTTAAACTAAGTATTCGTTCGCTAAACATAATGATTAATTCCGAAATAACTTTTATCCTCTTTCGGATTTCTTTGCGAACACCGTGCATCAGACATTACAAGTTAGGAACAAAAATCCTATCCGTCGATTATTTCCTTATAAATATTAAAAAGTAAATAAAAAATTGAACATGACCTCCCTTCAATCTTTGTATCTGCAAACGAAAACAATAAATATTTTAAATTAGAAAAATTCTAATGTTTTTTATTTTGTTTAAACTGTTTATTGTCGTTCCATCTTTTAACTAACCGAAAAAATTATGAAAAATCTAATTAAAACCTTAATTCTCTTTTTGCTGACCACGGGTCCCCTTGCCGCACAGGATTTAGATATAGCAGCGGGTGTCGTCAGTACTCCCGGCTTTTTTATCGTAGTCATTGCGGGTGTCCTTTTGGCTTGCGGCTTTCAGTTTTTGCTGACAGCACTGAGTGTAGCGGTCGGTGTCACCGCCGTCGGTAATCTGAAAGAGACCTACGTCGAAAGTAAATACGGTAACTCCGACAACGACGATAACAAGGACGAAAATCCTTACGAATATGAATCCGGCGTACCGACCGGTGTGAAGATTACTTCGGGCATCGGTATTTGGAATGTCATTACGGTTACCTTATCGTTGTTTTTTGCGACGTGGATTGCCATGCAGTTAGTGCCTTTGGCTTCGCAAATGACTTACTTGGCACTGTCACTCACGATTTGGGCGGCATTTTTTATGCTGATGTTTTACCTCGAAGGTCGCTTGGTCGGTACGCTTATCGGCGGTCTGATTAACACGGCTGTGTCGGGTCTGCGTGCTGCGGGTAATTCCGTGGCCTCAGCGTTCGCCCCGTCGCCCGTCAAGCAGGTACAAAACGCGGCGGAGAATACCATCGAAAATACTATCGAAAAAGTCAGACAGGAAATGAGTTCGACCTTCGATACCGACCGCATTGTACAGACTATTAAAGACTCTGTGGACCGCACGGCGGGTAAGTTGCCCGATTACGATGAGTTAAAAGCGGATTTGAAAGAAATCGCGGCAGCAGGAAAAAGCGGCGGCGGCAACCCGGCAAAATGGACAGCTATTCAAACTACCATTCAATCCGCCATCGAATCGGACGGCAGCAACATGGACGCCGGTAAAAAGCAACAATTGCAAAGCCTGCTGAACGACGTAAAGTCAGCTTACAAAGAGGGCAATACGACCCGCGAAAAACTCGATAAGGTTGCGGAAGCGGCACCCGTCAATACTCAAAAAGCGAAGCAATATTTAGATAAAATAGAAAATATTTTGACGACGACGAGCGGCAACGGTTTTGATTCGGACAAACTGAACCAACGCCTCAACGAAGTCATCAGCGACCCGCGCGGTGCGGCCGGCAATTTTGCCGAAACCATGAAATCGCTCGACCGTAAACAGGTTATCGACCTTTTGGAAAAGAACACCAACCTCGATCGCAGCCGTTTAGAACAGACCGCCGACCGGGTACAAAGCGCGTTAAATGTCGTAAGAGAAAGACTCGGCGGTATGTCCGGCGGCAGTACCGACAGCGATAATTTGCTGTCTTCTTTTGAAGGCAAAGTCAGGTCGTTCATTAACGGTACGGATGCACCCGAACTGAATTACACTCTGCTGAAAAACGATTTCAAACGTGCGATGAATAATCCCGGCGAAAGCATCAACATCGTCAGTAATCGCTTAAAAACTTTCGACCGCAACACTTTGGTTTCTTTGCTTACCGCTACTCCGTGGGTCAGTCGCAAAGATATCGACAAAATTGCCGATACCGTAGAAAGCGCACGTAACGAGACAGCATCGCAGATTACGGAAATACAACGCAAGGCCTTGAGTACCGTCAAGCAGGCCGAACGTAAAGCCGTTATTCAGGCGGAACACACGCGCAAAGCCGCTGTTTCCGCTTCGTGGTGGTTGGTCGTGACGATTATCATTTCAGGTTTGGCTGCCGTAACCGGCGGATTAATGGTAATCTAAAAAAGAACCACTGACTGAAGAAGAAATCCTTCGTGCGACTGTCCGGTCGGCGAAGGATTTTTTACTTTATACATAAAATTTCCGTGTACAGTTTATGCGTTTTCTCCGCCGTTTTTTCCTTCCCGTATTTCCGCGCCGTTGCCCGTCCCGCCTTGCGCATTCGGTCGCGCATCTTCGGCAGGTCAATGAGTTTTTTAACTTTTTTTGCCAAGGAATTTGCGGCACCCGGCGGGGCGGAAAGGGCATTCGTGCCTTCACGCAGAAAATCCGCCGTGCCGCCCGCCTGCGTGGTCACGACGGGTACACCCGCTGCCATGGCATCCAAAATCGAAGAGCCGAAACCTTCCTTTTTAGAAGTAAAAAGAAAAATATCAAACTCGGGTAAAAGGTCGGCGAGGTCTCGGCGAAAACCGGTGAAAGTGACCTCCTTTTCCATCTTCATATCTGCCGCATATTTTCGCAATGCCTCCCCTTCTCCTTCGTCTCTGCCGATGATAAAAAAGTGTGCATTCACGCCGTCGTCAAGCAATATTTTTGCGGTGCGTAAAAAGGTCAACCAATCTTTATTCTTTGTCAAAGCCGCCGTATTACCGATAAGAATTTTATTGAAAGGAATACCGAACAGCGCGTGCAATTTACCCGTTTTTTCTTTTTTAAATCTTTGATTATCAATGCCGTCGGGAATAATCGTTAATTTATTTTCATCTTGCAAAGTCGGTGCGACCGCCCGCCGCACCGACTCAGAAACGCAAAGAATTTTCGCCACCGTCGGCGCGTTATACTTCGCCCGCGTCGTGAATGATTTTTTTAAAGGAAAAGCCAATCTGCGACTGACGACTATCGGCGTTTTATTTCCGAAAAGCAAAGCCGCCAACCACGCAAAACCGTGCGCGTGACTGTCGTGCGCGTGAATGAGGTCGATTTTTTCCGTCCGGCAGATTTGCTTGATTTTATAAGCGGTAAAGGGGTTGACGGAAAAGGATTTTTTAAAAGTACGGAGGTTAAAATTTTGCTGTTCCGCATATTTTTTCAATTCGGAATCTTCCGGACAAAACAGGATTTGCTCCGCGCCGAGACGATGCAATTCTTCGTACAGCCAAGCGACCTGCTGCTCGCCGCCGCGCCATGATTTGGGAGTGGAAATGTGAAGGATACGCACGGGCAAAAGTTTTTTTTTGCAAATGTAGATGTTTTAGGGCAAGCAAAGAGAGATTGCACCGCCTTGATAAATCAGCAAGGCACGTCTGCAAGTCAATATTAAATTTTTTGTTACCCGACCGAAAAAACCTTGCGAAGAACAGCATTTCATAAAAAAAGTCTAACTTGCCTTCTTAATTTTTTCGTTTATGAAAGCAATTATTCCCGTGGCCGGTGCCGGCACCAATTTACGTCCGCTGACCTATACGCAGCCCAAACCGTTGATACCGGTGGCGGGAAAACCGATTATTGCCTTCATCACCGACCAACTGATTGAAATGGGCGTGCGCGACTTCGTTTTGGTCATCGGCTACCTCGGCGAAAAAATTCAGATGTACATGCAAAATGCCTATCCCGACCTCAACATCACCTACGTGATGCAGGAGGAAAGACTCGGTTCGGGACACGCGATTTGGACGGCACGCGAAGAAATCGAGGGCGAAGACGAGGTAATTATTTTTTTCGGCGATACGATTATCGACGCGGATTTTAAGGAAATTATGCAGTCGCCGACCTCTTGCCTCGGTGTGAAAAGAGTGGACGACCCGCGCAGTTTCGGCGTCGTAGAATTTGACAAAGAAGGCACGGTTAAAAAGGTAGTCGAAAAGCCGAAAATACCCAAATCGAACATGGCGATGGTCGGTTTTTACAAGTTGAAAGAAGTCGATTTGCTGATAGAGGTACTCGACGACAACATCAAAAACAACCGCCGCACGGGTGCCGAATTTCCGCTCACCGACGGTCTGATGCAAATGATAGAACGCGGCGCGAAAATGAAAATAACTAAGGTCAATAATTGGTTCGACTGCGGTAAAAAGGAAATTCTGCTCGCCACCAACGCCATTCTTTTGGACAAAGAAGGTTACGCTTCCTCTCACCTGCCGACCTACGACAACAGCATCGTTATTCACCCCGTCAGCATCGGCAAAAACTGCGAAATTACCAACTCCATCATCGGACCGCACGCGACTATCGGCGATAATGCCAAGATTGATTCCGCCATTTTGCGCAACTCGATTATCGGCAATTATGCTTCTTTGCGCGAGGTCGTTTTACAGAACTCCGTGGTCGGCAATGATACGGCGATTACGGGTATTCGTCAGAGTCTCAATATCGGAGATAATACGGAGATTGATTTTTCTTGAGACGATGGACGGTGGATGGTGGACGGTGGACGGGCGGTATTTTCTTAATTTAATTGACTGCTCGGCGACCGGATTACTATTCTTCCAAAAGCGTTTCCAAATAGTGCTTTTTTACGCCGAATTCCGCTTTCAACTTTTTTACATTTTCTAAAAAGGGTGTTTCCGGAGCCGTTCCGTCTTGCTTTTCCGCCGTCAGCAGAATATTTTTCCCCGTGTGTTCCAAAGAAATAAACTCGAAAATTTTGACCGTATAACCGTTGGCTTCCAGCAGCAGGGCGCGAATGGTATCGGTCAGCATTTCGGCGGTGCGCTCTTTGAAAATGCCGTGTTGCAGCATACTTTGCAGCGACGAGGTGCAGTCGATTTGCTTGCGAATTTGCTTATGGCAGCAGGGCGCACAGACAATCAATTTTGCTCCGGCGCGAATGCCTTTGTAAATTGCCTCGTCGGTCGCAATGTCGCAGGCGTGCAGCGCAATGAGAACATCGGTCTGCGGCAGCGGGTAATTTTTGATGTAGCCCTCGGCAAATTTCAAATTTTCAAAACCGGACATCCGGGCGATGAGATTGCACTTACTTACCAAATCCGGGCGCACCTCCACGCCCGTCATTTCTGCGGCGCGGTCTTTTTTGTTTTGCAAATAATCGTACAGTGCAAAGGTCAGATAGCCCTTGCCCGCGCCCATATCCGTGATGCGCAGCGGGCGATTTTTGTCTTGTAATTGCGGCGTATCGAGCAGACCGTCCATCACTTCGACAAATTTATTTATCTGCCGAAATTTATCGCCTTTGCCCTTTTGCGGTCTGCCGTCGGGGTGTAAAATGTCCAGTTCTGTCAGGTAATTTACGCTTGGTTTTTGCTCCGCAAACGGTTGTGAAGCGCGGCGGCGGTGGAGTTTTGCGCTGCCGTTGCGGTTAACTTGTAAAGTGTAGTCGCCGGCTGTCGTGTAAAGAGTAACGGAGCGGTAATTTTGATTTTCCACCATTGTTTTTATCCTTGACAGCAGCTCTCCGTCCTTCAGCTCTTCTTCCTGTTTATCAAATTGTCTTCCGTAAAAAATCGACGTGTAAGGATAGTCACCTATCGCCCCCTCATAAATTTTAAAACGAACTTTTGTCAAATCTTCATCGTCTGTAAACGGCTTGGCAAAGTCACAACGGATGAAGCTGTTGTCATTTTTAGCGCGGTCGAGCAGGTCGAGTAATTCTTCTTGTGCAGTCATAAAATTTCGCTTATTCTAAGGCGTTGTAATCTTACGGCGAAGATACTTATTTTAGTTCCGTATCAATTTCACGGAATTTGTCAAAGAACGACTATTTTTGCCGCAAATCATTTGAATCCATGCGAAAGTTACTCATTTTCACCGCGCCCTCGGGAGCCGGCAAGACTACCATCGTCAGACATTTGTTGCAGAAATTTCCGCAGTTGGATTTTTCCGTTTCCGCTACCTCGCGCCCCGCGCGCCCGGGGGAGGTACACGGTAAGGACTACTATTTTATCAGCCCCGAAGAGTTTCGAGAGCGGGCAAAAAACGGAGAATTTTTGGAATGGGAAGAGGTCTATGACGACCAATTTTACGGCACCCTCCGCAGTGAAATCGACCGCCTGTGGGCTTTAGGAAAATGTGTGGTCTTCGACATCGAAGTGAAGGGTGCGACCAATATTAAAAAGCTCTACCCCAAAGAAACCTGCGCCGTTTTCGTCAAGCCGCCTTCCGCCGAAATCCTGTTTGAAAGACTGCGCGGGCGCAAAACCGAAAGCGAAGCGAGCCTGCGCAAGCGCATCGCCCGGGCGGCGGAAGAACTGACCTACGAAAACACTTTCGACACCGTTTTACTGAACGATGATTTGGATTTAGCGTTTTTAGAAGCGGAAACCATCGTTAAAAATCACCTAAGTAGCACCCTCTAATTATTTCGGTAATTTGAAAACATCTTTTTCCGAAATAATTAACGTGTGCTACTTAGAAATCTCGTAAAATGAACGCACTCATTACCCGCGATATCAAGGTCAGCGTCGAGGTTTTTTACCAACCTTTTCAGTCGCAACCCCGCGCCGAACGGTTCATTTTTGCCTACCGTATTCACATCGAAAACATGGGCAGAGAAACCGTGCAACTGCAACGCCGCCACTGGTTCATCTCCGACAGCGACGGCGAACGCCGCGAGGTGGAAGGCCCCGGCGTCATCGGGCAAACACCGATACTGCAACCCGGCGAGTCGCACAGCTACGAGTCGTGGTGCCCGCTGCGCACGGAAATCGGCAAAATGGGCGGCTTTTTTACGATGATGAATTTACGGACGAAACAAAAATTTGAAGTCAGAGTGCCGGATTTTAAGATGATTGCGCCTTTTAAAGGCAATTAGTTGCCGGTTGTCCGTTGTCGGTTGCCTGTGTTCGCACTCAGCTAAAAGTCATTTTTAGTTCCCGGCGGACGCTCATTTTTTTGCCGGGGGGCAAAATAATAAACGTCTGACTTGTATCTCAATATGCGGGAGGTACTTGATTGCAGAGTTTTGATAAGAAACCATATTGCAAGAGGAACTTCACTCATCCGATAAGAATTATTTTGACTTTCGTCGAAAAATTCGTGTCAGATGAGTGAGGTTGCAGCTCGAAAATTACATTCAAATAGGTTTGTGTGATTATTTAACTACAGAAGAGCAGGTAGAAAACTGACCGTCAGATGTTTAGGTCTAAACGATTAAACGACTAAACTTTTAAACCTGCTTATACTTATGCTTTTCATGAAAAATTATTTCGCTTTCTTTCTGTTTATCATAATGTCGTTCACCCTGACGGCACAAACCCCGCGTCAATTTCTGCAAGACGGCAACGCCGCTTACGCCGACAAAAACTACGCCGCCGCCGAAGAATATTATCGCAAAGCCATGGATGCCGACGAAACGGGTAAGGCGGTTTACAACCTCGGCAACGCCCTCTACGCACAGGGTCGCTACGATGAGGCCGTTCCCAAATTCGCGGATGCAAGCCGCATCGCCCCCAACAAAAACGCCAAGGCGAGCAGTTTTCACAATCTCGGCAACGCTCAATTTCAAGCCGGCGAACTCGAAGAAGCCATCGCCGCCTACAAAGACGCGCTGCGCCTCGACCCGCACGACAGCGATACCAAATACAACCTCGCACGGGCGCAAAGACAGCAGCGACAACAAAAAGAGCAGCAGCAAAAACAGGAGCAACAAAATCAAGAAAACCAAGACGAGAATCAAGAACAAAACGACGAAAATAAAGACCAACAAGACCCGCAGGAAAATCAAGACCAACAAGAACAAAAAAACGAAGAACAAAGCGACGAAAGTCAACAACAATCGAGCGACAGCCAACAGCAAGACGACCAACAGGCACAACAACAGCCCGGCGAGTCACAACAAATGAGCCGCGAAGAAGCCATGAAACTCTTGCAAATTATGGAACAGGAAGAGCAAAATGTGCAAAAGAAAATGCAATTTCGCAACGTGAAGCCGAATAAATCGGATAAAGACTGGTGAGGGTTGGTTGGTGGTTGGTAGTTGATGGTTGGTGGACGGGTTGTGGTTTTTTGTCGGACTGTTTGTTATGACTCCGGTCTCGAATATTTTCAAAATGATTATTGCCGTGACGACTTGCCGCTCCTGTATTTTCATTTGAAAAACACGATGAAATAAAGTTTACCCGACTACAAATGCCAATGCCATGGGGAACTTCAACCCGACCTGCCTCTCAAGGTATTTAAATGCCGGGTGTGTATTAACGCCGAAAACGCTAATCAAAAACAACAAACCATGAAAAAAATACTCCTTCTCCTACTCACCATAACCACCCTACCCCTCTTCGCACAAAGCGAAAAATTTACCGTCAGCGTCAGTACCGACAGCATTTTGATGGACAACTATTTCGAGGTCTCCTTCAAACTCGAAAATGCACAAGGCAGTGACTTTCAAGCCCCGAAGTTTGAAGAATTCGACGTCCTCAGCGGACCGAATATGAGTTCCGCCTTCAGTATGATGAACGGCACGACCACGCAGTCGATGACCTACACTTACCTGCTGCGCCCGCGCGACATCGGCAACTATTTCATACAACCCGCCACCGTCAAAATCGGCGAAAAATTTTTGGAAACCCCGCCCGTGGAAATCCTCGTCGTACCCAATCCCGACGGTATTATTCAGCAACAAAAGAGAGAGGAAAGTATGCCTTCCTTCGGCGGTTTCGACCTCTTCGACGGCAGCGACTTTTTCAACCGAGACCGCAGAGAAGAAGCGCGACCCGCCGCCCCGCAAAAAAAGAAAAAGCGTAAAACGTATAAACTGTAATGCAAGCAAAAAACCTTAAATATTCGTTTTCCCTGTTATTGCTGCTGTGCTGCGGTACGCTGTTGCGTGCGCAGAGTTTTACGGCGAGTACCACCGATGCGACGGCGACGGTCAATCAGCCTTTCGACGTGACTTTTACCTTAAAAAATCTGAACGGAAAGAATTTTACGCCGCCCGATTTCGGTACGGCGCGCATCGTCGCGGGACCCGCGCAATCGACCTCCACGACCATTATTAACGGGCGCACCTCTTCCGAAGTTACGCTGACCTACACCCTGTTGCCGACGCAGGAAGGGATGTGGGAAATACCGCCCGCCCGCGTCGTTTCCGAAGGGAAAGTGATGCAGTCCAACAGTCTGCGCATTCGAGTGATGCAGCCGAAAGAAATCGACTTAGCAGGCGAAGGCGACCTGCCCGATGTATTTGTGCGCTTAGAGGTCAGCACCGACCAAGCCTTTACGGGGCAGCAAATATTATTGGATTATCGGCTGTACACCGTTACCGACTTACAAAATATCAACATTGTCAGCGAGTCGGCTTACGAAGGTTTTTTCAACGAACCGCTGCGCCGTTACAATAAAAACTCGACCAATAAAACCATTAACGGTAAAGAATATTTAACGCAAATCGTGCGTCGCATCGCCCTTTTTCCGCAGCAGGCGGGCACTTTTCAAATCGAACCCTCGCAGCTTTCCGCCGAGATAATCACGGGCAGACGTCGCTCGGGTTTCTTTACTTTTTCGGACACCAAACCCGTCTATTTGACCACCGACCCGGTCACGATTCAGGTCAAATCTTTACCGCCGAATGCGCCCGCGACCTTCACCGGGGCGGTCGGCGACGACTTCGAGGTCAGCGTCAGCATTCCGCGCAATACCCTGACGACCGACGACGCGATTGCCCTGCAAATGACCATGCGCGGCAACGGCGACGTGAAGCGCGTGCAGCCGCCGACGTTGGATTTCGGAGATAATTTTGAAGTGTATGAACCCAAAGTTTTGCAGGAAGAAAACTACGAAAATCGCGGTCAGCTTTACGGTAAAAAAATCGTCGAATACTTAGTGTTGCCGAAAAAACCGGGACAGTACCGCTTACAGGCGGACTTCTCTTACTTCGAGCCGGACAGCACGGATTACCGCACGGTTTCCGCCCGCTCGCCGATGATTTCCGTGACGCAGGGCATCAATCGGGGCAAACGCGACATCAACATTTCGAGTGAAACGGCGGTTGCCGACAACACTTTGCGACCGAATAAAACGACCGCTTCATTTTCACAAAAAGGCAGCCCGTTTTTCGGTTCCGTGCCGTTTTGGATTATTACCGCTTTGCCGATTTTGGGTTTTATCGGTGTTATTTTCAAAAAGAAAAAAGAAGCGGGAAAAGTAAAATTAAGTCCCGAAGAACTGCGCAAGCAAGCCGCTGTCCGCGTCGCCAATGAAAAACTCGCGGCGGGAAAAACTTACATGGAAGCCGGAAACAGTCGCGCCTTTTACGACGAAGTGCAACGCGCTTTTTTGGGTTACGTCGGCGATAAATTACAAATACCGCCTGCCCGCATGTCAAAACGCAATGTGCGTGAGAAACTGACGGCACTCGATGTTAGCCAAGCCAATATCGAGTCCTTTATCAAAATTTTGCAGACCTGCGAAACCGCCCTTTTTGCCGGCATGGATAACTCGGCGGCAATGTCGGAGACTTATAAAAATGCGGAGGAAGTATTGGTGAGGATTGAGGAGGAATTGTGAGTTTGTTTAAGCGTTTAGACGTTTAGGCGTTTAGGCACGGCAGGCGGCTCTAAACGATTAAACGACTAAACGTTTAAACAACAAAAATTCAAAAAAATTTTGTTACTGCTTACTGACGTTGAAAAGTATAAGTTCCCATCACTTCGGAGGTGCTCGTAAAGTCACCCGATTGTGTGGTCGTCACGTCACCGAATTCTAAAATCATCTCATCACCGTCGATGCTGATGATGGTAATTTCGGAAGTCTCGCCGTTGCTTGCCGTCACCATGATGGTCGAGCCGTTTTGCGACCACTCGCCATCATCAGCAAAGCCGCTAATGGTTACGGTATCGGTAGAAGATTGACCTTGGGTTTCGGTCGTCAACTCTACGCCGTAGCTGCCGCTTGAAGTATAAACATTCGGATCTTCGGAGAAAGAAACCATGAGGTTCATATCTACGCCCGTTCCCGTAAAGGTAGAGGTAATCGTAGGAAAACCCGGTCCGGAGGTCGTGCTCGTGCCGCCGTAGTCGATAGCCGTTACGTCCCAGTCGCCGACAATGCTGCCGTCGGGTGCCGCCTCGTCGTCGCCGCAGGCGGTGAAAGCGGTGAGTAAAATTGCGAAAAAGAAAATTTGAAATAATTTCATCGAGTTATTTTAGATGAAGTGAAATATGGTTTAATTTTTTAATGGGTTGCAAAAATGCTGCCTTTTTGTCGAATTTAAAGGTGCGGGGTACTTATTTTTGCGAAAGGCAGTAAAAATGAAAACTTACGGGCTGTTATCAAACCAAAAGCGTCTCGTATTTTTTTCGATATTTTTCCAAGCAAAATGATTCAACAAACTCAATTCACCCTCCCCGCCCACCGTCGCGGCTACCACATCATCACCGCCGAGGTGTTGCGCCATCTGCCGACCCTGCCGCAGACCGGTATCCTGCACCTTTTCATCAAACATACCTCCGCCGCCCTGACCGTCAACGAAAACGCCGACCCCGATGTGCGCACGGATTTCGAGAGCATTTTTAATAAAATCGTACCCGAAAATATGCCGTTTTTAACGCACACTATGGAAGGCCCGGACGATATGCCGGCGCACATCAAGGCGGCAATGATTGGGCACTCCGTGCAAATTCCGATTACCGACGGGCGGCTGAATTTGGGGACTTGGCAGGGTATTTACCTCTGTGAGTTTCGCAATCGAGCGAGCGGCAGACAGTTAGTCGCTACCGTTTACGGATAAGAAAACTTTGTCCTCTGCCGGTATAATTTCCTTGCAACTGCACAAATTCCCTGCTTTCAAGACAGCACGCGCTCAACGATTCAACAACTCAACAACTCAACAAAAAAGAAACAACTCAACAAAAATGAAGCTACTCATCATCAACGGCCCCAATCTCAATCTGCTCGGCAAACGCGAACCGACTATTTACGGCAAAAAGTCTTTTGAAGAATATTTTGCGCAACTGCAAACCGAATATCCGGGCATCACGCTGCACTATTTTCAGTCTAACCACGAAGGGCAAATTTTAGATAAAATTCACGAAGCGGGCTTTATTTACAACGGCATTATTCTCAACGGCGGGGCTTATACACACACCAGCATTGCGATTGCGGATGCGATTGCTGCGGTAGAAACGCCTTTCGTAGAGGTACACATTTCCAACATCCACGCCCGCGAAGACTTTCGGAAGCACTCCTACTCCGCCGCGAATTGCGTAGGCTGCATCACGGGTTTGGGATTGAAAGGATACGATTTGGCGATTGAGTATTTTATGAGTTGATTTTGTTATTGAAGCGGTTTAAGGGTTTAGGCGTTTAGGCGTTTAGGCGTTTAAATCGCCGACGCGTTTTTGAGTAAACGGTTTAGTACAGGGTCAAAATCTGCGAAAAAACAGACCTTCATTTTCCGTTCCGAAGGTTTGCAAGCGGAAAAAAATCGGGAAGGTATCGACCGGATAAGTGTTATCATTCGCATCTTTAAAACTGAACAAAGGCAAGGTGTCGGTCTGACCGGCGGCGAGATTGTAACCGGTTATTTTGTATGAAATACTTTGGTCGATGCCGTTGACGACTTCGCCCGTCGGCTTTTCCAAAAGCAGATCTGCGTTCGTAAAACTCAGCGTATCGCGGTTGGCTAAAATTAAATTACTGTCGATAATTTCGACCTCCGCCCGCAATTCCCGCAGGTCAAAATCCTCTTCTTTCGAGGTCGCCGTCGCTAATAAAAAGAAAATACCGGCGAACGTTACGGTCATTAACGACCGAATAATCCGTGTTTGCGTTTCTCTTTTCATTTTTCAAAATATTAATGTAAAGGTGCCGACCGTTCCCGTTGCTTCGTCAAAAAAGTCGAGGTTGAAATCGAAAGGCACGGTATCGACGGGGTACGGCATCATGTCGAAATCGACAAAATTTACCAAAGGAACGGTATCGACCCCGCCCGCCGCGAGGGCATATTCTCTGATGCGATAAAAATTTCGGCTCGGAAAACCGTCGAGCGTATCGCCCGTTTCGTAGGTCAGTTGCAGCGTCGCATCGACAAAATCGAGCGTGTCGGTATTCGCCAAAATCAAACTCGTGTCGAGCAGCGTCACCTCCGCGCTGACTTCCTGCGGCACAAATTCTTCGTCGGGCGGCGGCGAGGTTGCCGCGGCTAAAAAGAAAAAAATCGTGCAGATGACCGCGGTTGCGGCGAGCGGAAAATATTTCATTTAATTTCAGTTTCAGTCAAAACATAAGACGCCGCACAAGCCGCGCTCATCCAAAGAATATCGTACCAATCAAAAGTACCGCCGACGACGGAAAAGTATTGCAGCCCTTCATAACCGGCGCAAAGTACAAACGCCGCCACCGTCGCAAATGCTGCATTCCGCCCTCGCCAAATCAGCAAAAGTGACGCGCAAAAGGCATAAGCCCATAAAGCATCGGGCAGGTGAAAAATGAGAAAGGCAGGCACCGTGACTTTGGCTTTTAGAAAGCCGACGGGTAAATGCAAAGAGGTAAGAAAATGACCGAGAGCCGTATTTTCGCTCCCGAAAAAAAGATAGAGCAGACCGCCGCACAACAGAGGTAAAAGGACGTGCAGCGCAATAAAAAGCCGGATTTTTCGCCGCTTCAAAACGGCACGACCGTTAAATCCACGATACGCAGTCTGCGCTTTTTACCGAATTTATATTCATCGTGACGAAAGGCACGCTGTATCATAAAACCCAGACTAATCGACGTCACCGCCACCGTCACATCGCCGATAGTGTAAGGGTCGGCGAGGGCGGGCGGCTCGGGTTTGATCAGGGCGGAAACCAACGAAAACCCCGTCCACGCCACTCCGAAAGTGTATAAACTCACCGAGGCGGCACGCGACCAGCCCCGATTTTTGTACGTGCGAATGCCGGCAATCTGCTCGGGCGTCACGTAGCGATAATCGAGCAACAGCATGTTGCGCTCGGGTATCAGACGTTCGATTTTGCCTTTTGTCCATTCCTCCTCTTCGCCTTTCAGCAGGAAAGTCAACTCCTGCCCTTCGTAAAATTTTACGGTGCGCGGCGTACCGAATTTTTCCATTTGCAGCACGACTTGTGCTTCGGCAAATCGAGTGAAAAACAGCAAAACGAAAATTAGAAATAAACGCATGTGATTCAGATTTTTTGTCATTTACGCGAACGGGATTTGTGCGGCGGTTTCACTTTAAAATCGGGGTCGCCGATTTTCCCCAATCGCCACAATATTTTCCCCGCCGCTTTTTCGATTTCCGCGTAATCCGCCGCTTCTTTTCCCGTATAAATTAACATCAGCACAATATTTTTTCCTCTTTCTTCCAATTTGCGGGCAACTTTATGTTTTCCCAAACGATAAGCCTCCCGCATCCGCCGCTTTAACAGATTGCGAGCTACGGCGGTTTTAAATCGCTTTTTCGGCACGGTAAACGCCGCCTGCATCGGCTCCTCCCCCGCCTCGACCTCCTGCCACACCACCCGCAGCGGGTAGGCGGAATAGGACGAGCCGCCGCTGAAAAGTGCGGCTATCGTCTTGCGGCTTTTCAGCCGTTGCGAACGCGGAAAAGTTTTTTTGTGCATGAAGCGTCGATTTAATTTCGGACGCAAAGGTAGTCGTATTTCTGCTTACCGGGCGGATAAATACACAGTCGGACTTTTCAGAAAATTTTAAGCAAAGTTTTAAAAGAACTCACATTCCGACAAAAAATAATTCATCAAATCATAAAAATCATTGTCTTACACATAAAATAAAAACTAATTGGTACGGTGTTTGAAATATAGCACAGTACAGGAAATAGGAGGCATTCTTTACGTCTTAAAAAGCGCGAAGAATTCCGTTAAGTTTGATCCGCTTTCGGTTTGCGCCGAAAGCGGGTTTTTTATTTGTGGTCGTCACAAATGTGACGCGGATTTTTCGACGCCGGTCGAAATAACGCTCGTCGAAGTTGTGACATATTTTTGGAATAACTTTTAATCAGCCAATCGACTAAAGTCGATGCTAAAGCACGCGCCCGTCAACCGTCCGCCGTCAAACCGTCCGCCGTCAACAGCCAATCAACTAAAGTCGATGCTACGGCGCGCACCCGTCAACCGTCCACCGTATAACCGTCCACCGTCAAAAAAAAAAAGCCCTCACAAACGTAAAGTCTGCAAGAGCTTTTTTTATCTAATCAAAACCGTGCTTAACGCTGTAGGCGCAGGTAAACATAACCCGTGATACGCTCACCGTCTTCGCCCGTTTCGAGGCTGTAGAAGTAAGTGCCCGCCGGCAATATTTCACCGTTGAAGTCGCCCGCCCAATCGCTTTGGTAATTGCGCGTTTGCATCACCGTCGTGCCGGTGCGGTCGAAAATCGTCAAAACGTGGTTCGGATAATTCTCCAAACCTTTGATTTTGAAGACGTCGTTCACGCCGTCGCCGTTCGGACTGAAACCCGTGTAAACGGTGATGACTGCATTTGGGTCACGCGGTGCGTAAGCCTCGTTGCGGTCTTCCGCTAAGGTCGGGTTTTCGTTGCCCGGTTCGTCGGTCGGTTCGGTCGGCATTTCCGTCAATTCAGTATCCACAGCTACCAAACCTTGCTGTACGTTAATCACAATCAGCGTCGTATCGCATACGCCTTGGTCGTCGCAGATGACGATGCAGGCACTGCCCGTTCCGACTTCGATGCCCGTAGCGATGAGGCAATTTGCGCCCACCGTTTCAAAAACCACCGCGTCGCCGCCGTCTTCCGGACAAACATTTTCAATGCTCACCGCCGTACCCGGCAACTCGCTGATGTCCAAGCAAATCGGCTCTTCTTCATCCGTCAGGATGTTGCGCGTAATTGTCGAGGTCGTCGGCATTACTTCCTGTGCAGGACAGGTCACCGTGACGGTAATCGTATCCGCGCAGTCCGTGAGGTAGTGCGTAAAGACCAACTCGTGCGTACCAACCGTCAATTCGAGGTTAGCGAATGCAGGCTGCAATCCGATATTCGGCGCGATGCCGGACAGGATGTTGCTCGCCTCGTGGCGAATTTGCAGCGTGCCGTAGTCGTTGTCCGTATTACCGCCCACTATCGTGAAGGTGTACGGGTCAACCGCCCAAGTACCGTCTGTATCCCAAGTATTCAACAATGCGACCAATTCGTCGATGTCGTTGAAAGTACCGCTGTACAGCGTACCGTTAATCGACCAACTTTCGAGGGTATAAGGCCCGTCGCTGCACTGACCCGGTACGGAGAAGTAAGCGTAACGGTTAATGCTTTCGTAGCCGCAGCCGCTCAAGTCGCCCGTATAAACCGCGCCGTTGTCGGTGATGTCGTATTCCAAAATTTCCTGAATGGCAACTCCCGAGCAGAAATCCGCCGGTACGTTGCAATCGCTCGTTTCGAGTACCAATACTTCGTCTTCCCACAGTTCGTCGCAATCTTCCTCCGCAGGGGTCACAGCCGGTTCTTCTACGTCGATGTAGAGGGTGTCGGTACAGCCCGTGTTGATGTCGGTTGCGATTAAAATATGGTCGCCCGCTGCGGTAATCGTGATACCCTCCGACATCATTTGCGTCGAGTAATTCACCTGCAGGTTCGCCGTGATTTGCGTCGCTTGGTGTACGATTTTCATCATACCGAAGTCATCCGGTGTGTTGTCGCCTTCGATTGCCTCGCCCGCTGCATCCAAAGTCCATTGCGGAGTCGCGTTGACAGAGTTCATAAAGCCGGTCAGTTCGGTCGGATTGGTAAATGTACCCGTGTGCAGCGTGCCGTTCACCGTCCATTCTACATTGTAAGTGCCGTTTTGTGCATCGCCGAAAACGAGTGCGTAGCTGTAGAAAATCGTAGTGTCCGCAGCGCAACCCGCGAGTGCATCCGTGTAGTTTTCACCGTCCAGGGTCAAGTCGAAATCCGACAGTGTACCGTATTCGGTTTCCACACAAACATCCGCTTCGCCGTCAAACATCGTGACGGTGATGTTGTCTTCCGTCATAATGTCCGCACACGGCTCGATCGGGTCTTGCGGGTCGCAGTCTTCGACAATGGTAATGCCGTTGACCGTAGCCGCACAGCCGACCGCGTCGATTACCGTCAGGCTGTAAGTGCCCGCCGCTAAGTTCGTCGCGTTTGCCGCGCTCGTGCCGTTGCTCCAGTTGTACTCGTAAGGTGTTACGCCGCCCGTCAAAGTCGTCGTAATGCTGCCGTCGTCACCCGTGCAGGTTTCGTTGGTCGCGCTCACGCCGAGGTCTAACATTTCCGGCTGCGTAATCGTCACTTGAATGCTGCTTTCGCAGTTGCCCGTGTAGCGTACTACCGTGTAAGTGCCCGCGCTCAGGTCGGTCAGCGGCGTTTGTCCCAAAGAGGTGTTGCCGTTGAATACCGTGAGTTCTTCGGACAGATTGCTCGTGATGCTGCCGTCGTTACCGCTTGCGCAGGTGACGTTACTCGTGATAACATCCTGTGCATTCAGAGCGACCGCGTCTTGCTCGCTGAGGACAAATTCATCCGTAGCGACACATCCGTTTGCATTCGTTACTTCGATGTTGTGTACACCCGCATTCAAATCAGTCAGCATAAACGGAGCGGTCAGATTTTCACCAAACAGTACACCGTCCACGACCAAGTCGAAGGTTTCGTTGCTGCCGGTGTTAATTTGTACCGTACCGTCGGCTTCGCCGCAATTCGGTTGCTGCTGTGTCGCCGTGGTGACGCTGAACGTACCCGCCGATTGCTCGACCGTGCGTGTCGCCGTTGCCGCACAACCCGCGTCGTCGCTTACCGTGAGAACATAGTCACCCGCCGGCAAGTCTGTCAAAGTATAAGACTGTGCCGTGATGTTTGTCACCGAACCCGAAGTCGGGCCCGACCATGTAATCATATATTCCGGCGTGCCGCCGATAATATTCAAGTCGATAGTACCGTTTGCCGCTTCGCAAACAGCCGCCGTCGCCGTCGTGTTCAAGCTGATTGCCTGTCCGTTGTTGATGGTCACGCTGCCGCTGACCGTACAGTCGTTCGCGTCGGTAATCGTTACGCTGTAGTTGCCCTGTGCGAGGTTTTCGGCGGTTGCCGCATTACTCACATTGTTCGTCCACACATAAGTGTAAGGAGCCGTGCCGCCGTTAGTCATTACCTGTGCCGAGCCGTTGTCTTCGCCGCAGGCCGCATCCGTTTTCGCAATGCCGCTGAGTTGCAGGTCACACGGTTCTTGCTCTACCGTTACCATGAGGTAAGTGGTGTCGCAGACTTCCGTGCCGCCGTAGTAGCAGGTCACGATGACAATCGGCTCATTTGCCGCGCCCGTAAAGCCTTGTGCCGGGTCGAGTACCATGCAGTTGCCTTCGAGGAACATACCCATGACTTCGTCCGTATCGCCTACGTTTGCAAAGCTCTGTGAAGTAGCCGCTTCCGGATAATCCATGGCTTCGTCCGGCAGACAGTACGAGGTCGGCGTTTGGAAAGGAATGCTCGTCGCAAAGGTAGCAGGAGCCGGTGCCGGAATGTCACAACCGTCTGCTACCGTAAAGGTATCGTCGGTGCTGCATCCTTCGCTGTCCGTTACCGTGAGCGTGTAAGTTCCTTCCGTCAATCCGTTGATGTTTTGCGTCGTCGCGCCCGTGTTCCATGCGTAAGTGTACGGTGCCGTGCCGCCGTTGACCGTGACCGCGAGTGCGCCGTCATTGCCCGCGCAAGACTCATCGGTTACATCTGCCGTCAGGCTCATCGGTGAAGGTGCGATAACCAAAGCCGTGTACATCGAAACACATTGTCCGACGCTGTGAGTCACGGTGTACATACCCGCCGGCAAGTTGCTGACCGGAGTCGTACCGAGATTGTCGCCCGCTTGGTTGAAGACCGTAAACACGCGCTCGTCCGCCGAAGCAATCGTAGCGTCGGTTTCGTCGCTGCAAGTCGCATTCGTGATAATCACGTCGTCTTCCGTGAGCGGAGCCAACTGCTCGGTCAGGGTAAACTGCGTCGTTGCCGTACAGCCGTTTTCGTCCGTCACACCGAGCATGTAAGTGCCGGCGGTCAGGTTGCCTACGCTGAAGGTCGGAGTCGTAATGCCGCCGACGATTTGCGTACCGTCTAAAGTCAAGCTGTAAGAGCCGCTGAAGTTGCCGACCACAGCCATGACCTTACCGTTGTCGCCGCCGCCGCAGGCCGGAGCCTCGATGAGTTGCGTGTCTAAGGTTAAGTCACCGCTGTTGCTGCCGACGGTTACGTTTTTCTGCGTCGCACAGCCGTTGGCATCGCTGACGCTGAAGATATAATCGCCTGCCGCTAAGCCGGTTACGTCGATGGAAGAGGTCGTTTGGTTATCCAAAGTACCCGAAGTCGGGCCGTCGTAGCTTACCGTGAAAGGCGCGTCGCCCGAGGTCACATTGACATTGACCGTTCCGTCCGCACCTTCGCAGGTCGCGGTTTGAGTATTTGTGGTCGTGAAATCGACGTCGCCGCCGACCTGACCGACCCAACCCATACCCGTAGCCGTGCAGCCCGTCGTTTGGTCGGTTACAGTAAACGGATACATACCCGCCGTGAGGTCGGTTGCCGTAGCGGTCGTGCTGTTGCTGCCTTCCCACTCGAATACGAGAGTGCCGACCGCGCCTTCCGTAGTTGCAATGGCGGAGCCGTTGCTTTCGCCGCATTCCGCATCGAAGTTGATGACGGAAGTAACGACTAATTCACAAGGCGGTACTTCTACCGTGACTTCAATGTAGGTCGTATCGCAAATTTGCGAAGCATTGTCATAGCAATGTACCACACAAATCAAGTCGCTGCTCGTACCGAAATAATCGTCCGCCGGTTCTAAAGTCAGGCAGTCGCCGTCGAGGTTGCTTGCCGTTACCGTGTTCGGGTTGCCCGTGTCGCAGAAAGTCGTGCTGACTGCATCCGCAGGGAATTGTAAGACCGAAGCCGGAATACAAGTCTCGGTGTCCGTTTCAAAAGGAATGGTCACTTCGACAATATCGGACGGCGGTAATACGGTTACGAAAATGTAAGTCGTATCGCAGATTTCGCCGCTCGGTGCGCTGTCGTTTGCGTAGCAGTGTGTCACGCAAATCGGAGTCGGCATCGCGCCGACGTAGCTGTCGTTCGGGTTCAGCGTCAGGCAGTTTTCCGTCAGAGCGGAAGCCAAAACAGTATTCGGATTGCCTGCGTTGCAGAATTCCGCGTCGGTGAAAGTACCCGGGAATTGCAGCACGTCGTCGTCCAGGCAAATCTCGGTCGGGTCAGCCGCCGGAATGAATACTTCGATAGTATCCGGTGCGGGCAATACGGTTACGTTGAGGTAAGTCGTATCGCAAATCGTACCGTCGCCGTAGCAGTGTACTACACAGAGTTGTTCATCGGCTTCGCCGACAAAGTCGTTCGCTGCATCCAAAGTGACGCAGTTGCCGCTGACGTTCGTTACCGCGACTTCGTTGGTATTACCTGCGTTGCAAATGGCGGTCGAGACCAAATCATCGGGGAACTCGAGCACCGTTTCATCCAAGCAAACTTCCGTCGGGTCGTCGCTTGTCAGTATCACATCGACTACATCCGAAGGCGGAGTCACCGTGACATTGATGTAGGTCGTATCACAAATTTCCGTATCGCCGAAGCTGCCGTAGCAGTGAATAATACAAATCGGTTCGCTTGAGTAGCCCGTGAAATCCATTGCCGGAGCCAAAGCGAGGCAGTTGTCCATGAATTGCGGCGAGAAAACGGTGTTCGCATCGCCTTGATTGCAGTAGTTCACAGACTCGATAGTACCCGGATATTCCAAAGTTTCTTCATCCAAACAAACGAAAGAGTCATCGTTCGGCGGAATAACAAACTCGACGGTATCAGGAGCCGGTGAGACTGCGATTTCGAGATAAGTCGTATCGCAAATCGTACCGTCGCCGTAGCAGTGTACCACACAAAGTTGGTCGTTCACCAAGCCCGCAAAATCATCCGCCGGGTCGATAGTGACGCAGTTGTCGTCGATGTCGGTAACGATTGCTTCGTCCGGATTACCGGCGTTGCAAATCGTGGTCGAGACCAAATCATCGGGGAATTCGAGCACCGTTTCGTCCAAGCAGACTTCGCTCGGCTCGTCGGCTGAAATGACCACCTGCACCGTGTCCGCCGGCGGAGTCACCGTCACGTTGATGTAGGTTGTATCGCAGACTTCAACGCCGTTGACCGTGCCGTAGCAGTGTACGATGCACAGCGGCTCGTCGAGGTAGCCCGTGTAATCCGTTGCCGGAGCGAGCGTCAAACAGTTGTCGTCGTTGCTCGGAGAGAAGACCGTATTCATATCGCCTTGATTGCAGTAAGCAACCGTTTCGATAGTACCGGGGTATTCCAAAGCCGAACCGTCCAAGCAAATTTCCGTTTCTTCATTTGCGGGAATAACCACATCGACGGTGTCCGGAGTCGGCGTAACCGTGATTTCGATGTAAGTCGTATCGCAAATCATTTGCGCGTCGTCGTAGCAGTGTACTACGCAGAGTAAATCGCTGCCCGTACCCGCAAATCCGTCAACCGGGTCAATGGTTAAGCATTGACCGTTCAGGTTGTCCGCCGTTGCTTCACCCGCAATTTCGTCGTTGCAGAAAGCCACGGAAGTCGGTGTGCCCGGGAATTGGAAATTCTCGTCATCCAAACAAACTTCCGTCGGCACATCGCCCGGTATCGTGACCCGAACCGTGTCGGTCGGAGGCAATACCGCGACCGTTAAGATGGTCGTGTCGCAGTAGTTCGCTACTTGGTCGTCGCAGTGTACGACACACAAAGTATCGTAGCCGGCGAAATCTTCGCTCGGCAGCAAAGTAATACAGTTCGAGCCGTCGTTCACTTCCGCTGTAACCGTATTCGGGTCGTCTGCGCAAACAATCGCCGTCGTGACGTTGCCCGGCAGGTCGAAAAAGTCTGTCAGACAGGTGTCTAAAGGCGTCTCATAAATTGTAATCAAAGGAACCGTGTCGGTACAAGAAGGCGCTCTGCCCAAATCGACCGTCACATCGTCCGTACAACCGTTAAAGTCCGTAACCGTGATGTTCACCACGCCGCCGCGCATATTTTCTACGCTCGTAAATTCATTGTAAGGATTGGTCGCAATATCGCCTTGACTCGCCGTGAGCGTGTAAGGTGAGTTGCCGCCGTTGGTCTGAATTTCGACGCGTGCATCGCTTGCGTAACAAGCGGTAGCAACGTGCGGAGTGACAATGATTTCGAGCAAATCGTTTTGTTCGATTTCAAATTGCGCATAGTTCACACAACCCGTCAAATGGTCTCTGACCGAAATGACATAAATACCCGCATCCAAATTGTCAGCCGAAATTTCCGCCGTCGGGTCTTCACTCGGATTGAGTTCTACCGAGCCGCCTTCATCGCCGGGGCTGATGCTGTACGTGTAGTAGCCGTCGCCGGAAACGGTGAAGACCACACTGCCGTCGCTGCCGCCGGGACAGGTCACGTTTTGTAAGTTGTCGATGCTGATTTGACCGCCGTCAGGTGCCTGCAAATTGTACGTCAATTCGGTGCTGCATTCGCCGTCGCTGACGAGTGCATTGTAAATGCCCGCGCCGAGACCGGTAATCGTTTCACCGGATAAAACCTCGCCTTGACTTGTCACCCACAGTACGGATGCCGTCGGCGAAAGTCCCGTTACGGAAATACTGCCGTCGTCGTTGCTGCAAGCGGTCGGTTGATTTACGTCTGCCGCGATGGCGTCGAAATCACAACGCTCGGGGTCGCAGTCGTTTTCCAAACGAATGAGATTGGTACAGCCGTTTTCGTCTTCCAACAAGAACAGATAACCGCCCGCGCCGACTTGGTTGAATTGTGTTTCTACCGTAGAAGCCGGCACCGAACCGCTTGCCAAAAACTCACCGTCAAGAATTACACTGTAATTCACGGGGAAAGCGTCGCTGTCGAGAATGAGCGTGAAAGAGCCGTTATCGAGACCGCAGTCCGGATTCGTTACGTTGGTAAACTGACCCTGCGGGCCGCTGCCGTCGATGATTGAAACTATCGTTTCGAGTGAACCGCAGTTTGCCGCATCGTCCGTTCTGACGGCGTACAAGCCGCTTGCCAAATCGGTAAATTCTACGTCGCGGTTGTCCTGCGTTACTTCGTCGATGACAGTTTCGGTGTCGGCGTCCAAGCGTACCAAAGTGAAGGTAAACGGAGCCGTTCCGCCCGCCGCTTGGTAGCTGATGATACCGTCGGTGCCGTTGCAGTTCAAGTTATTAACGACCGTGTAGTCGAAAACATCCAAGGCGGGTACATTGCCTACGCTGAAAGCCGCCGTGTGGTCACAACCCGTGAATTGGTCAACGACCGTCACGTAGTAAGTGCCCGCTTCGAGACCCGTCAGGTCTTCTTCATTGCTTGCAAAACCGTTGTCCGCAGCCCAAGTGTAAGTATAAGTACTCTCGAAAGGCAAATTGCCCGTCACTGTCAAATCAATCTCTCCGTTCGGAGTATCGCAACTGCTGACCGGCGTAATATCCGCCGACAGAGTCGGTGCCGTCGGGCTGACGTTGGCGGTCTGCAAACTGCTGTCCGTACATCCGCCGTCGTTCACTTCCAAACCGATAATTACACCGCCTACCGCTGCATATTCGACAATGAGGAGTGCGCCCGCCGGTTGGCTGCTCGTGGCAGGAGAGGAGTACAAAATCGTACCGCCGTCCAATTCCCAAGTCAGCACCGCGCCCGGAGAGGCTTCGCCGACAAACTGAATGTGTACCTCGTCATTCGCACAAGTCGGCTGAATAACGATGAAATCCGCCATCGGGTCTGAGGTTTCGTAAAGCGTAAAGTCTTCCGTGACCGTACAGCCGCTTTCGCCCGTGAAGGTTACGCTGAAGTTGCTCACCGTGCCGTTCAGGAAAGCGTCGAAAGTCAAGGTATTATCGCTGACCGTAACGTTGTCAAAGCCGCCGCTGCCGTCGATATCGAAGTCGATAATCGCTTGGTCGATAGAAATACTGACCGGTGCGGAGTCATTTTCGCAAATTGAAATATTATCAATCGGCGTTGTCACCGTCGGTGCCGTCGGTTCGGTAATCGTCACGATGCCGTGCGTGACTTCGCAGTTGCCCTCGGTGTTGCGCACGCGCACGTCGTAGTCATCGCCCGCGAGGTTGATGAAGACGTTAGAGGTCTGCCAAGTGGTGCCGCCGTCGATGCTGAATTGCAACGGAGAGTTGCTTTCCGTCTCGATAACGATTGTGCCGTTGCTTTCGCCGCAATCGGTCGGATTGGTCGTGATGACATCCGTGATGAGCGGTAATTCGGGTGCCTCCAAAACTACGCCCGGCCACATGGTCATGCAAGAGCCGTCTTCGTTGGTGACAATAACCATGTAGTTACCTGCCGCCAAACCGAGGAAAACATTGCTCGCCTGGAAAGTCGCGCCGCCGTCGATGCTGTATTGTAAGTCACCTTCGCCGTCAATAGCCGTGACTTGAATAAATCCGTCGTTCACGCCGCAGTCGGTCGGGTCTTCAAAAACCACGTCCTTGATTTGCGGTGCGTCGGGTGCGGTCAATTCTACGGGATTATTCGCAAACGGAGTCGCACAGGTTTCGTCTTCATTTCTGACAAAAATATTGTACGTGCCGTTGCTCAAATTCTCGAAAATATTGCTTGCCGACCAATTAAAGCCGTCGATGCTGTATTCCAAATTGCCCGCGCCGCTCGCCGTGATTTCGATAGTTCCGTCGTTCACGTCGCAATCGCTCGGATCGGTCGGAATGACATCCGTTAAAGTCGGCGGAGTCGGTTCGACCAAAACCACGGGGTTAGCGTCGTAAGTCGTGAAACAGTTTTCGTCGATATTGCGTACCGCAATTTGGTAGCTGCCCGCCGGCAGGAAAGCAAATGAGTTGGTTGCGTGCCAGGTCGCACCGTTGTCGATGCTGTATTCCAAGGCGCCTTCGCTATCGGCAAAAATCGTAATTCTGCCGTCGTCCGCACCGCAGTCGCTCGGTTGTACCGCGAGGACATTACCGATGACGGGTTGCGTCGGTTCTTCCACCGTAGCCGAGAGGTAGCAAGTCAGGCAAGAGCCGTCTGCATTCGTCACGAAAATGTGGTAAGTATCGGCCGCCAAACCGGAGAAGACATTGCCCGCCTGCCACAAAGTATCATTGCTGCCGGGCACGGTCAAACCGTACTCGTAAGGCATCTGACCGTCTTCGGCAAATACGGTAATCGTACCGTCGTCCGCACCGCATTCGGTGACGTCCGTCATCGTTACTTCTTTGACAATCGGCGCAATCGGCGATTGCAGTTCTACCGTATTATTCATCCAAGCCGTCACACAATTTTCGCCCGCATTGCGAATAAAAACGTTGTAGGTGCCGTCGGCAAGGTTAGTGAAATTCGGAGTCGTCGTCCAATTGATACCGCCGTCGATGCTGTATTCGATTGCAACTGCGGCACCGTCAATCGTGCCTGCCGTCGCGTCGATGGAAATGCTGCCGTCGTCGGTGTCGCATTCCGTCGGATCGATGGAAACCACATCGTTGAAAACGGGAGCGGTCGGTGCGGTCAGGGTAATCGGGTTGCTTGCGGAAACCACCTCACAAGTGCCGTCCGCGTAGCGCACGATTACTTCGTAATTCATGCTCGCCGGCAAGTTGGCGAAGACGTTGCTCGTTTGGTAAGAGCCGCCGCCGTTAATGCTGTATTCCAAGCCCGCCGTGCCGTTCGCAAAGATTTCGATGCGTCCGTCCTGCTCGCCGCAGTCGGTCGGATTGAAAGTGTCGATTTTGGTAATCGTCGGCGCGACCGGGTCGGTCAGAACTACGATTTCACCCGCTGTCAGACAAGTCATGTCGGCATTGCGCACGTAAGTCGTGTAGGTGCCGCCCGCCAATCCGCTGAAGGTATTGTCGGTCTGCCACACGAAAGTACCGTCGAGTTCGTAACCGTACTCCAAAGTACCGCTGCCCGCCGTTGCCGAAATGATAATTTCGCCGTCGGTCACGCCGCAGTCGGTCGGTTGCGTAAAGTTGACGCTTGTAAACTCGGGTGCATCCGGTGCAGTCAAAATGACCGCATTGCCCGCCCAAGCCGCTTGACAATCGCCGCCGACATAGCGCACAAATACATTGTAAGTGCCGGCATCCAAAGTCAAAAATTCATTCGAGGTTTGGAAATTGAAGCCGTCGATGCTGTATTCCAAAGTCGTCGCGCCGCCCGTTGCGGTGACAGTGATGCTGCCGTCCTGCGTGCCGCAGTCGGAAGGATCGACCGCCGCTACGTCCGTGACAGCCGGAGCTTCGATGACCGTTACCGTGACCATATCGGTCGAAGTACAACCGAAATCGTTGGTGACCGTGACTTCGTAAGTCGTCGTGACGGTCGGAGTCGCAATCGGATTGTGAATATTCGCATTGCTCAAAGTCGCATCCGGCGTCCAGGTGTAAGTGCCGTCGCCGCCCGCTGCGTTGAGTTGAATGCTTTCGCCCGCGCAGATGGTTACATCGTCGCCCGCTTGTGCGGTCGGTACGGGTTGAACGGTAATCGTTTCAAAGATGGTGTCGCGGCAACCGGCGGGGGTTTCGACTGCCAACATGACATCGTATTCACCCGCGTTTGCGTAGATGTGTGTCGGTTCGCGCAGCGTCGAAACGTTGCTTGTACCCGAGGTCGGGTCGTCGAAATTCCATTCGTAAATCAAATTATCGGTCGTGCCCGTCGGGGTGTGATTGATGAACACGGTTTCCGTATCCGGACAAGTTTCTTCCGCGTGGAAGTCAGGTTCCGGCAAGGCGTTGACGGTAATAACTACGGTGTCGGTTGCTTCGCAAAGTGTACCTACCGCCGTGGTGACGGTGTAAACGGTGCTTTGGTCGGGAGCAGCGACGGGGCTTGCGCAGTTTACGCAGGATAAGCCCGTACCCGGCGACCAAACGTAGCTGCCGTTGCCGCCCGTTGCCGTCAAAGTAGTGCTTTCACCTTCACAAATTTCCGTATCCGTGCCCGCATCGGGAGCGATACAGTCGATGTAACCCGCGTCTAAGTGCGGATAGTTTTCGCCCGGTGCCAAAGTGACGACCTGCGTGACGCCCATAGCGTTGGCATCGCTGCCGTCGGTGTCGTTGCCGTTACCTTGTACGGTTAAGATATAAGCTGCCTCGGTCGGGTCGGTTGCCGTGCCGTTGTCAAATACGACGTAGTAATCGCCGGGAACAAGGCCGGTAAATTCGTAGAAACCCGCGCCGTCGGTAGTGACGGTCATGCCGGTCGAAGTACCGTCGCCGTTGAATAATTCTACGGTGACACCTTCGATGCCCGACTCGGTCATGTCTTGAATGCCGTCGCCGTTGCTGTCGAACCACACATAGTCACCGAGACTTGCGGGAGCAAAATAACCGGCGTCGATGGTGTCGTCGAACTCGCCCGAAGCTAAGCTGATTGTAGCAGTCGTACCGTTGATTAAATCGACGATGTCGCTGTCGCCGGCGTCGCCCGCTGCGGGGTTGTTTTGTACGGTCGGTTCGAAGCCGTTCGGTACGCTTGTCGTAACAAATTGTACAACGTAATCGCCCGGAGTTAAGCCCGTGAACGAGTACGCACCCGTGTTGTCGGTCGTATCGGCTGCGAGGATGTTGCCCATGTTGTCCAACAAATTGACAATGACGCCCGCAATGCCGTCTTCGGTCGGGTCTTGAATACCGTCGTTGTTTTCGTCCAACCACACGTAATTTCCTAAGCCCGCCGCCTGATAGTAACCCGCGTCTAAGTCTTCGTAATTATCGCCCGGAGCCAAAGTCACCGTTTCGGATTGACCGGTAACGGGGTCTGCGTCGCTGTCCGCTTGTTCGACTCCGATATTCGGGGTCGTCGGAATGTATCCCTCGGACGTCAGGCTGCTGCTGTTGTGGTCGAATACGACGTAATAATCACCGGGGATTAATTCGGTAAACTCGTAAAAACCGTCGTTTGTACCGTCATTCATCGTGACGGTCTGCGTGAGGAAAGTGCCGTCACCGGAGTACAGACTCACGAGTACGCCGTTGATGCCCGTTTCGCTTGCTTCGGCTACACCGTTGTTATTTTCGTCAAACCAAACGTAATCACCCAAACTCGCGGGGATGTAGTAACCTGCATCCAAGTGCGGATAAAAATCACCGGGTTCCAAATCAACGATTTCGGTTTCACCCGTCAGTACGTTGGCATCGCTGCCCGTTGCTTCCGTTCCGTTAGCGTCTTCGGTGGTCGGTGCAAAGTTTGAATCTACCGCCGCCGCGCTGTTGTGGTCAAAAACCACATAGTATTCGCCCGGAGTCAAACCCGTAAATTCGTAGTAGCCGGGTTCGCCCGTATCGGGATTAAGGGCAGTCGTAGTGACCTCGCCGGTCGGGGTGCCGTCGCCGTTGAAGAGCGTGACATTTACGCCGTTGATGCCCGTTTCGCCTGCATCTTGTACACCGTCGCCGTCGGCATCGTACCACACGTAATCACCCAAGCCCGCGCCTAAGAAGTAGCCGGCGTCGATGGTGTCGTCAAATTCACCCGCGCTCAAGGTAATGAAGCCGGTGCCGCCCGTTGCCGGATTGACGATGTCGCTGTCGTTGGCGTCATCGCCCGCGTTTTGCATGGTCTGCACCATATCTTCAGGTACGGAAGCAGGGACAAACTCGACGTAGTAAGTGCCGGGCGTTAAGCCTGTGAAAGAATACGCACCGGTGTTATCGGTAGTATCGGCAGCCAATTGGTTACCTAAATTATCAAACAAGAGTACAATCACACCCGCGATACCGTCTTCGGTCGGGTCTTGAATACCGTCGTTATTTTCGTCCAACCACACGTAATTTCCTAAGCCCGCCGCCTGATAGTAACCCGCGTCGAGGTCGGGGAAGTTATCGCCCGCAGCTAAGGTAACGGTCTGACTTTGACCCGTCAGAGGGTCGGCGTCGCTGTCGTCTTCTTCGTCGATACCCGCCGCATTTTGTTGGGTCGGCAAAAGACCGCTCGACGTCAGCGCGCTGCTGTTGTGGTCGAATACGACGTAGTAATCGCCGGGTTCTAAACCGGTGAACTCGTAGAAACCGTCGTTGGTGCCGTTGTTAGCGGTCAGAGTGGTGGCGAGCAAATTATTGTCGCCGTCGAAAAGGCTGACGGTTACGCCGTTGATACCGTTTTCGGTATTGTCTTGGTCGCCGTCGTTGTCTTCGTCAAACCAAACGTAATCTCCCAAACTCGCCAAATTGGTGTAACCCGCGTCGAGGTGCGGATAATTTTCGCCCGCCGAAAGAGTCACGACCGGAGTCGCGCCCGAAGCATTCGCATCGCTGCCCGTGACGTCGGTGCCGTTGCCGGGAGTGGTCAAAGCGTACATCGCTTCGTCCGCATCGTCTGCCGTGCTGTTGTCGAAGACGACATAGTAATCGCCGGGAATGAGGTTGGTAAATTCGTAGAAACCCGTGCCGTCGGTCGCCGTCGTTTGACCCGTCGGAGTGCCGTCGCCGTTGAAAAGCGTTACGGTGACACCTTCGATGCCCGGTTCGCCCGCGTCTTGAATACCGTCTGCGTCGATGTCGTACCACGCGAAGTCACCGAGACTCGCGGGTGCGAAATATCCGGCATCAACGGTGTCGTCAAATTCGCCCGCAGACAGAGTAATCGTCGCCGTCGTACCGTTTACCAAATCGACAATATCGCTGTCGCCGGCGTCGCCCGCAGCCGGGTTATTTTGCATAGTCGGGTTGAAACCGCCCGGTACGCTCGTCGGGACAAATTGTACGGAATAATCGCCCGGCATTAAGCCCGTGAACGAGTATGCGCCCGTGTTGTCGGTCGTGTCGGTGGCAATGACATTGCCCGCATCGTCCAACAAATTGACAATCACACCCGCGATACCGTCTTCGGTCGGGTCTTGAATACCGTCGTTATTTTCGTCCAACCACACGTAATTTCCTAAGCCCGCCGCCTGATAGTAACCCGCGTCGAGGTCGGGGAAGTTATCGCCCGCAGCTAAGGTAACGGTCTGACTTTGACCCGTCAGAGGGTCGGCGTCGCTGTCGTTGTTTTCGGCGGTGGTATTTTGTTGTGTCGGTAAATAACCGTTAGAAGTTAAGGTGCTGCTTGCGTGGTCGAAAACGACATAGTAGTCACCGGGCACTAAGTCGGTAAACTCGTAGAAACCGTCGTTGGTGCCGTTGTCAAAGGTCGTAGTCGTCGCGACAAAATTGCCGTCACCGTCAAAGAGGTCAACGCTGACCCCGTTGATACCGTTTTCATTGTTGTCTTGGACACCGTCATTATTTTCGTCAAACCAGACGTAATCACCGAGGCTTGCGGGGTTGAAGAAACCGGCGTCTAAGTGCGGGTAGTTGTCGCCCGGAGCTAAAGTCACGGTCGAAGAAATACCCATTGGATTAGGGTCGCTGTCGTTGGTTTCGTTACCGTTGCCGGTCGGTGAAGGCGTGTAGGTTGCCGTACCGTCGGTTGCCGTGCTGTTGTCGAATACGACGTAATAATCGCCCGGGTCGAGGTTGGTAAATTCATAAAAACCCGTGCCGTCGGTCACGGCGGTCAAACCGGTAGAAGTGCCGTCGCCGTTGAATAATTCTACGGTCGTGCCTTCGATACCGGGTTCGCCGGCATCTTGAATGCCGTCGGCGTTCATATCATTCCACACAAAATCACCTAAGCTCGCGGGCAGCCAGTAGCCGGCGTCTAAGGTAAAATCGGTTTCGCCGCCGGCCAAAGTAACCGTTTGCGACTGACCGATATTGCCGGCGGTCGCTGCGTCATTATCTAAATCGTCAGCGACGGCAGGGGCATTTTCCAAAGTCGGTAAGTAGCCCGCCGGTGCGGTGCTGTGATCAAAGGTAACGTAGTAGCTGCCGGGCGGAAGGCTGTCGAAAAGGTACAAACCGTTCGGGTCGGTCAATGTGGTTTCGAGCGGCATCATAGTCACGCCGTCGTACAAAGTAACCTGTACATTTTGGATTCCGGACTCGCCGGGGTCTTGTTCCCCGTCGTGATCTTCGTCAAACCAAACATAATCGCCGAGAGCTACGGGATTGTAGAAACCCGCATCGACGGAGAGATTTACATCGCCGGGAGCCAAAGTGTAAACGCCGGTAAAACCGGTGTTTGCGTCGGCGTCGCTGTCGCCGCCGATGCCGGCACCGACTGTCGTTCCGTCGCCGTCCGCGCCCGTTTCTACGTTAGCAACGGTGCCGATGTAATTCGGCGGTACGGTGCTCTGGTCGAACACGACGTAATAATTCCCGGGCGGCAAATTATCGAATAAGTATAAACCGTTCGAGTCGGTAATTTCACTATCGACAATTTGGTCGTTGTCGGCATTATATAAAGTAACGAATACACCTTCGATACCGTTTTCGGCGGCTTCCTGAATGCCGTTAATATTTTCGTCTAACCACACGTAGTTACCCAAAGCGGCGGGCAGAAAGAAGCCCGCGTCGAGGTGCGGATAGTTTTCGCCGGCGGCAAGGCTGATGACCTGCGTTTGCCCCGTTGCGGGGTCTGCATCGCTGTCGAGGGTGTCGCCGCCTTGATTTTGTGAAGTGGCTATGTAGCCGGGACCGGTAATCGCCGCGCTCGTTTGGTCGAACTCGACGTAGTAATTACCGGGAGTCAGATTGGTAAATTCGTAAAAACCCGCATCACCGGTGTCGGGGTTGTTCATCGTCGTTGTAGTGCCTAAAGGTGTACCGTCGGCAGCGAAGAGATTAACGGTTACGCCGTTGATACCGTTTTCGGCGGGGTCTTGGATGCCGTCGGCATTGGTGTCTAACCAAACGTAATCGCCCAAAGAAGCCGGGAAGAAATAACCCGCGTCGATAGTGCTGTCAAATTCGCCGGCGGTCAAAGATACAACGTGCGACAGACCCGTGTTTATGTCCGCGTCGCTGTCGGCGGGGTCGTCAGGGCTGTTGTTGAGTTGCGTAGTCGGCTCGTAACCGGCGGGTGCAGTACTGTGATCGAACTGCACGGTATAGTCACCGGGGATTAAATCTGTGAAAGAGTAGAAACCGGTATTGTCGGTCATGGTGGTCGCGATGACCGTATTCGTATCGTCGAGCAAGTTGACGGTTACACCGGAGATACCCGTTTCTGCCGGGTCTTTGATGCCGTCGTTGTCGATATCGTACCAGACCAAATCACCCAAGCCCGCGCATTCGGCGAAGCGGGCGATAATGGGACAGCAAAGCTCGGCGGGACACTGCGAGGTGCCGTCGTCGAGGGTGTAATGATACGTGCCCGACTCGGTGATGTTGTAGGTCTGTTGGGTCGCGCCGAAGATTGCCGCGTCGTCTTTAAACCATTGGTAGTTGGTGTGACCGGCCGGGGCCGTGGCTTCGAGTACGTCCTGACAGATGAGGTCAACGGGAACGCTGACGCAGGCGGAGGCGATATCGTCTTCGGTCAGTACGCCGTTGGCGGGCTGACTGTCGGTATCGACTTCGTTCATCGCCGAGATTTCGGGCATGAGGGTAAAGACCCCGTCGGTGCCCGCGTCGATGCGGTAGGTGAGTTCAATGGTGACGGAGGGCTGACCGGCGGTAAGTGCGCTGCCGATAGTCCAGGTCGTGCCGGCGAAGGAGGTACCTGCGCTTTCATTGGCAGCACCCTGAAAGGTCATGTTTGCCGGCACGGGAACTTCGACCGCTACGCCGGAGTTGTCCTGCACACCGTCGTTATTAACGGTGAGCAAAAATACGACATCCTCGCCGGCGGCCCAATCGACTGCGGCGGGGGTGTTGGTGACGTCCGCATCTAATGAGAGATCGTTTTGTGCGAAGGCAGAATCAGAGAAAAAGAAAGAGAGAAACAGCATTAGGATTGAAGCCGTGATTATCCTCGTCAATTTTACGGGGCGGGCGGTTGCTGTGTTTACTGAGCGTAAGCGTGTGTTCATGTTGTGAGTTTTTCTTAAATTTTTGCGTCTTTGTTCGAGATAGTTGTTATTCATAAAATAAACTATCGCCTGCTTTCGGACTTATAAGTTTTTGCATCCAAAAAACCGGATAATTATTTATGACAGCGGATAATTACGGTTACGGGAAAACGTTAGGTTTTGTAAACAGAAAAAGCAATCAGACGGTATTTTTCCGCTGATTATAGGGTAAGTTTATTGTGTAGATCGGTATTGCTTGGAAAAAATAAGAGGGGAAATGAATAAGGGAGGAAACTTAAAAAGCACCCGTATCGGGACTTAATTTCAAGTTCTTGTACAGTTTCAAATTCTGTACCAAAAGCAATAATTTTAATTTTATAGGGAAAATTCTAAAAACAAACACATTATAATTTTTAATAATACTAATACAAATAACCGTTTTTATGCAAAATTTTTATCTGTTATTTTTGTCACAAATTTTCGGGGGTCTTTTCCTGCAAATGTTTTTCGTCAATCTCGCCCGTGCGCAAGACCGAGCGCAAATACAAGAGGGAACGGAACGGTTGATTTACGATGATTTGTCGATTGATTTCGCACGCAGTCCGGGGGTTATACTCGGAGTCATCGAGCGCGACAGTACATTCATTTTCAGCTACGGAACGGTCGATAAAAGCAGCACCAGACCTCCGAACACCAAAGATATTTTTGAAATCGGCAGTATCACCAACATTTTTACGGCGAGGCTGATAAATATTTTAGCCGAAAAAGGAATACTGAAAAAGGATATCTCAATAAATAATTTTTTGCCGGACTCGCTGCACAATGCGACCGCGGAGACGATAACTCTCGAAAACTTGCTGACACATACGGCGGGTCTGCCGCGCGTACCGCTCGGAATCGGTATCACACAAACGGAGGACAACCAACCCTACGCTTTTTTTGATAAAAAAACGGCGGGAGAATATTTTCGGGACTTAAAAATCGAGCAGGAAAAGACAGGAAAGTATAATTTTTCGCATTTCGGCTACGCACTTTTAGAGATTATCGTCGAAAATACTACGGGAAAAACCTTCGCGGAAGTGATGCACACGGAACTTTTACAAGAAAAATATCCGCATACTTTTTTCGACACCAAAAAAATCAAGCAAGAAAACTTCGTGCAAGGCTACGACAAATCTCAAGCCCCTACCCCGCTGCAACGCTACGCCGCTTTCTCCTCTGCCGTCGGTCTGAAATCGAACCTGACCGACCTGCTGACGCTGCTGCGCGAAAACATCGACGGGGCGGATTTCGACATTTTACAAGAGGCAAAGTATAAGACGGAAATGCGCAAAGGTGTATATGCGGGCGAAGGTTGGCATTTGATAAAAAAGAAGAGAAAGCCGACGATTTACGTGCACACGGGCGCGACGAGCGGCTACCGGGCGTACATGGCTTTTGTGAAGGAAACGCGGACGGGAGTGGTGGTTTTGTCTAACTCGGAGTTTGCGCTGCGGGGGTTGGGGTTTTATGTTTTGGAGGGAATGAATTAGCGGAGAGTTGAGAGCGGAGAGTGCCTTTAGCACTTGCATTCTCCTTCTACATAGGCAATGACTTCGGGGAAGAAGAGGTTAAATTCTGCGTTGAAGGCGGCATAGTTATTCAGCAAATTATCGACTGCGCCGGCCATCATATCGGGGTATTTGACGCGGTTTTTCATTTTGGAAAATGTGAAGCGCAGACCTTCTTCGGTACCGTAGCGCAGCAGCCAATTATCGCGTATCATGTGCGGCAGACTGCGTTGCAATTTCGGCGGAATGTCGGCTTGCCTTTTTTCTAAAATGCGATAGATATTTTGCGTCCAAACGGCGGGGTCTTCGCCCGAGTATTTTTCCCAATTATTCACCAATAAATAGTCAAAAAAGATGTCGATGACCACGCCGGCGTATTTGCCGTGATGCGGGTGCAGTCGCGCCGTGCCCTGTCGCGTCAGCGGATGTGCGTCGGTAAAAGTGTCGATTTTGCGATGCAGCATCACACCCTCCCGCACCCGCTCGGGCAGTGCCGGCAAGTCGCGGTTGCGAATGCTGTCGGCGATAAAATTGCCGATGAGCAAGTCTTCTTCGCTGCAAGAAAGGAAACAGTGGGCGAGGTAATTCATAGTCGAAGGTTGTAAGGGTTGAGGGGTTGAGAGGTTGGGGAGTTGGGGAGTGCCGCCCGTCCGCCGTCCGCCCCCCCGACAGCTATCGGGGCGTCAACCGTCAAAGTAACTCCGCTTGCATCCAGACGGGTTGGTGGTCGGAGAAGCGGAAGCCCTGTTTGATGCCTTTAACTTTTTTGATTTTCATATTGGGCGAAATGAGAAAAAAGTCGATGAGCGTTTCGAAGCTCACCTGCGGCGTGTAGATTTCTTTGGTTTTGCGATTGGTCGGCGTTGTCGGGTCGAATGCCCACAGCCAACCCTCGGGCATCATGTTGTCGGGAATGCTGATTTGGGAGTAGCCGCCGGTGTTGCCGGGCATAAAGCGGTCGAAAGGGAAATTGGGCGGCACTTGATTCCAGTCTCCGCCGACGACGACGTAGTTGCCTTTTTCGTACTCTGCGAGAAACATTTTTTTGAGAAATTCCACCTGTTGCTTTTTCAGTTTTCCGCCTTTGTCATAGGCAGAATTGTGGACGTTGAAAACGACTAATTCTTTGCCGTTTTTGACAGAGAAAGATTGTTTCAAAACGCAGCGGTCTAACTGAAAAATACGCGTCGGCCAGTCGAATTTTCCGGGCAGTTGATACCTTTCCGATTTTAAAGGCTGAAAACGGGAGAAGGTCGCCAATCCGGAATGCACCCGACCGTACACGCGCCACGGCTCGGCGACGGGCAGGGGGACGCGGTCGTTTTTATAATTTGCCGCAAAAGCCGCCGCGTAGTTCGGTAATTTTTCGCGGTAGCGGTCGAATTGATTGATGTAGTAACTGCGCTTGCTGTCGTAATCGACCTCCTGCAAAAGGAAAAAATCGGATTTGGTAGAAGAGACGAAAAGTTCCGCCCCGGCGATGTATTCATCGACAGACTCGCGGGGGCTGCGTATCATGCGTCCGTTAGAAAAAACTTGGTCGCCGTTGTCGAAAAAAAAGTTGCTCTTTGCTCCCAGCCCGCCGTAGCCGACATTCCAAATCGCAAAGGAAACGATGCTGTCGTTAATTATCTTTTCCGCAGCGGGTTGAGCGGGTTTCACATCGATGACGGTTTCCGGCTGCCAATCGGTGAGCGTGCCGTAAAGCAGTACGCCGGCGACGTAGAGGGCGCAAAGGAGGAAAAACCAACCGAGAATTTTGAGTGCTTTTTTTATCATGTTTTTTGTGTTTGAGGAGGGAAAGGTAGGGATTTTTTTTTGAAAGGGAATGATAAAGTTTTTCAAGACCGGCGTCAGACGCTTTTCTTTTTTGACGCTGTATAATTTCCTCGATATTTTTATTTTTTCGGGGTTTAAGCGTCAGACGCCCGTAGGAATAAAAAAAATAAAAAAATTTAAAACTTTCGGGAACTAATATTTTTCGGCTGCGGTTAGACAGTCGTCGAGGCACTTCTCGGCTCTGCTTTTTAGGAAATTTTTCCGGTGAAAAATTGCCTTCAGGAAGGAAACTTTTTGAAACCATAAAACAGCTCAATCATGGTAAAGGAACTTACAATTATGCAAAACAGCAAAGACGCAATTTTCGAGCGCGAGTTCCTGCCCCAAATTGACGCTCTGTATAATTTTGCGTACAACTTAACGCGTAACGAAACGGATGCCAACGATTTGGTACAGGAAACGTACTTAAAGGCTTACAAATTCATCGAAAGTTATCGGGAAAACACCAATGCGAAGGCTTGGTTGTTTCGTATCCTGAAAAATACTTTCATCAATGATTACCGTAAGCGCAAAAATCGCCCCACGCAAGTGGATTACGAGGAAAACGTTCTCTTTCATCAAGAAAGCGACACGCTCTTCTCCGGTTCTTTGGACCTGCAGGAGGACATGTTCAGCGCCATGATGGGAGACGAGGTGACTCTGGCGATGGAAGCACTGAAAGTCGATTTCCGTATCGTCATCCTGCTCAGCGACATCGAGGGTTTTTCTTACGAAGAAATCGCCGAGATTATCAACGTGCCCATCGGTACGGTACGCTCTCGGCTGTTCCGTGCGCGTAATATGCTGAAAGAGAAATTACAGGCTTATGCCGCCGCCAAATACGGCATTGCGGACAAGCGGAATTGAATAAATGAACGGCGAGTTTTGAGTTTTTGCCTATTTATCGGGATTTTTTTCTCGGTGAGGGGCGGCTCGAAACCTGCCGTTTTTTGTGTGGGTTTGAGTGCGTCTTCAGCCCCCTAACCCCCGATTCGGGGGGACTTTCTCCGGGCTTGGGTTTACG
>JAHDCG010000233.1 GCA_020629965.1 Saprospiraceae bacterium
AAGTAACGAGTTCGCCTTCAAAAACCGACTGCGGATTGACCGTAATCGAGTCGATAACGTATTGCGGAGACACCTCGATGGTAATTTCGTCGGAGACGGTAATGTCACATTCCGTCGCCGTTGCCGTGTAGGTCGTCGTTACTTGCGGAGCAACCGTTATGGTGTCCGTGCCCGATTGACCGGTCGGCTCCCAGTCGATGCTGCCGGAAGAAATATTACCGGTTGCAAGGATTTGGATTTCATCGCCGGGGCAAATCAAATCCGCGTCGGACTGTACCGCAATCGTCGGCGCGTCGATGACAAAGACCGTTACCTGTTCGGTTGCCGCACCGCAGTTACCTTCGTCATTGGTAGCAGAAATGGTGTAAGTCGTCGTTTCTTCCGGCGAAGCCGTGAAGAGATTGGTAGTCGAAACTACGTTGCCGTCGGCATCCGTCCAAATGAAATTATCAGCATCGTTGCCGGCGTTGAGGATGACTGCGTCGTCGCCCGGGCAGATAGTTTCTTCGGGATCTACGTCAATCACCGGCAAGGGAAGCACGGTCACCGTAACCGGGTCTGCGATTAAAGGGCAGTCGCCTTCCGCAGTTTCTGCCGTAGCCGAATAAGTCGTGGTCGTGTTTGGTGTCGAAGTAGGGTCTTCGCAATCATCGCAACTTAACGGCGCACCTTGTGAGTCCCAAGTAATCGACGCCAATTCTTCTTCCGAGGTCAGTTGCAGTTGCACCGTCTCACCCTGACAAATCTCGGTCGGCTCGACGGTCAATATCAAATCCGGAATTTCAATAACTTCGATGGTCAGCGACTCGGTGACCGAGCAAGCACGGTTGACGGTTTCGCGGGTAAAAGTAGTCGTTTCCAAAGTCGAAATAACCATGTTCCACAGGGTATCCGCGCTTTCGAATTGGAAGTCACCGTCAGGCAGCCATTGGTGCATAATATCCGGGTAGTCCGCCGGCTCGTAAACCGGGAAGACAAAAGTCACGACTTCGCCTTCACAGTACACATCCTTTTGCGGAATCAACTCTACTAATGCCGACTCGGGCAGGCTGTCCACGCGCACGAAAATCGTGTCGGCGGTCATACAGCCTTCGGGCGTTTCGAGGCTCGCAATATACGTCGTCGAAACGGTCGGGTCAGCGGTAACGCTCGTACCCGTGGTTGTTGAAAGCCCTTCTTCAGGAGTCCAAACCACCAAATCGGGGTGCGTAGAAGCTACATTCAAATCTACGCTTTCACCGAGACACAACTCGATCGGCGGCTCGTTTTCCAAATCCACATCCGAAGGAATAACGGTAATGGTCACGGTCTCCGATTTTTCACAAAAATTATTATCGCTGGTCGCAGTCAGTGTGTAAGTTGTCGTTTCGTCCGGCGTAGCAATCGGATTACTGATCATCGGGTCGCTCAATCCTTCAACCGGCGACCAAGAGAAAGTCGTCGTGCTGCTTTCGATGGCAGTCGCCAAGACAGTCGAAGTATTTTGGCACAAGGTCGTATCCGTGCGCAACTCGGGGAAGTCGAAAGGATCGACGTTAATCGTGATTTCGTCTTCGGCGATACATCCGGCCACTTCTACGCTCGCGTTATACGTCGTCGTAACGGTCGGCATGACTGTCGTGTTATTATTGACAATCGGTCCGACGCTGCCGTCGTCCGGGGTAAAGGTCAGGTTGGCATTATCGACGTTATTATTGGCAAAAAGCTGTACGCTGTCACCTTCGCAAATATTAACGGGGTCGTCGGTGGCAATCGTCAAAATCGGATCGACGACGACGACTTCCACCATATCGACTGCGGTACAAGGCCCGAGGAAACCCACGACCGTAGCCGTGAAGTTTTCGGTGGGGCAGGTTTGTACGCTTTCGAGGTTGTTACCGTCGGGGAAGTTAGCGGCGGGCGTCCAGATATAGTTAGGCGCACCGACTGCCGTTAATACTACGCAACTGTCGGTACAAGAGAAAACCGTTTCCGCGCCCGCGTCGATATCGACTAACAGAGCGTCTTCGATTTCGAGATTTAATTCCGATAAGACAATGTCACCGCAACCGAAATTGGCGCGTAAAGTAATGGTAATCGTTTCGATGCCTTCCACCACTCCGTCCGTAATCACGGAAATCGGGAAAGACTGAATGCTGTCACCGGCGGGGAAAGTAATCGTCGGCGGAATATTCAAACTGTAATCCGTACCCTGCGTGGCAGTACCACCGATGATGACCTCGAAAGTTTGGTCAAAATCCAAGGGGTCGCCGATGTTGATGACGACTTCGTCGGGAACGGAAGTACACTCTTCCACCAAGTATTGAATACCGTTTTGGTAGTCGATACCGACGGTCGGGGAGCCGCCGCGAATTTCGGAGATGAAAACGCCGGAGTCGAATGCTGTATCACCACGGTCGGCAATGGCAAATTTCAAGTGATAAGTTTCGCAGGGAGTTACTTCCGCGCTTGCCGTCAGCGATTTTTTTACACCGTTAAAATCGGAAGTTAAACCGCCGTAAACGATGCTTTCGCTGTTTTCGTTAATGCGGAAATATTCATTGTTTGTATATGTATTTACTTGGTCAATCTGCACGACCGTACCGTCGGGCAGAGTCGCCAGGTTTAATTGGTTGTCGAGTAAAGGATCGCCGACTACGCCCGGACCGCTGAGCAGCAGAGCGAAAATATCGTTAAAGCTACCGGTCGTAAATCCGGGGTATTCCTCCGAGCCAAAGACATACTCAAAGCTCAATTCGTTGGTGTTGGCGAATACATCTAACTCGATAACACAGGCATCATTCGACAAGGAGTTGGGCGACAGTGCATCCAAATCCGCATCACCCGGCGTACCGTGCGAGGTGCTCGCAAATTCGGTTGCGGGATTATTAACACCGATACCGAAACCGTCAACGGCATCGGTTACCCGACCCGAGGTCAAGACCAAACCTTGTGTCAGACCTAAGTTTGTGATATCACCGTTGGCAAAGGTACCCGAGGCACCGTCCGGACAGTCGATTGTCAGGTTGCTGAGTAAGGTCTGCGGCGTGGTCAGACTGTTGATGATTTCTTCTTCCGTTGCATTTTCGGTTACGGTTAATAATCCGTCCGTCTCCGGACAAGGCTCGTTAAAACATTCCCAAAAGGCTTCGAAACCTTCAAATTGCAAATTTCCGTTACTCACAAACTGCATGGTCAAAGACCCGCTCGACGCAAAGGCTTGAAAGCACACCCCGCCCGAGTTGTCTTGCGGTGACTGACTGCCCGCCAATACATCGAGCACGGGGCTGTTGGTATCGGGACCGTCATAAAAGGTAATTACATCACCGCCGCCGCCAAAACCGGCTTCGAGATTATAATAAATGAAAGACATCGCGATACATTCCGCGCCGCCCTCCGGCGTCACCGTAAAAGTTACGTTGGTATTGGCATCGTAATCGCCCTCCGGGCCGCCGCAATCGAACAGCGTACCCGAGCAGTCGGTGGTAAAAATATCTTCGCACCAGTTCGGCGGCACTTCTGTCTCTTCTATACACAACTGAAAATCTCCGCTGTTGGGCGTACCCGTCACCGAGTAATCAAAAACCCGCACGTAGTATTCCGCAAAGGGGGTCAGTTCTTCTTCGAATACCAATTCTACCGAACCCTGACCGATACCGGCGGCGGCGCATTGCAATTGCTCCATATCGACACAGGGGCCTTCGCCGCGATAAACGACGACGACGGGCTGCGACATCGGTCCTTCGGGGGTAGTCGGGTCGTCAATACCCGTTACCGTGATGGTGTAATTCAGTATCGTGTCCACGGCGGTGAACTGAAACCAAACATCCGTTTGCGGCTCGCCGACACCGTCGCAGTCGGTCGGTGCTTCGTTGCCGGGCAGTGCGTCGGAGGGTGTCGCATCGTCGTTGGAGTAAAAGACACCTTCCGGGCAGAAAGGGGCGATACCTAAGTCGATGATCTCGGCACACTCGTCATTCGGAGGTGCTTGGGCAAATGCTGCAAGAGAGATGAAGGTAAGAAGAAGAGTAAAAAATTGTTTCATACCGAGTTGAAATGTTAGTAATGGCTTAATTGAATCTCTGTAAGAAAATTCAACGATAAATCAGGTGAAAGGAGAACGACCGGATTTGAATCGGTTAATAGTGCATAGATACGAAAAATCTTTTTGTTGTCGCATAAAAAAAATCCGCACTTTGTATCCTGTCGGCAAAACAGCAGATTTTTTATTTTTTTCGGAAAATCGGTCAAACTCTCAACGTTCCGTATTTTCCATATTTTTGATGCGTTCGGCGCGTTCTTCGAGACGTTTGGCTTCTTCTTCCCGCTCGCAGGCTTTCAGCTTTTCGCGCATTTCTTTAAAAGGCACCATACCGTAATCATTGCCCCAGGCGTTGTTGATGTAGTTGATAATGTTGGCAATTTCGGTGTCCGTCAGGTAAGGAATGCCCGCCATCGGCTGGTTGTAAGTCTTGCCGTTGACCACGATTTCACCTTCGATACCGTAGCGAATGTGACAAGCCACGTCAAGCATATTATTTTTAAGATAATCGGAATCGGCGACCGGCGGAATGAGTCCTTTCAGTCCCGTCCCGTCTTCCATGTGGCAGTTGGCGCAAACGGAGTCATAGATAGAATGCCCCTGATAAAAGGTTTCTTCCTTGCAGGAGGAGTAAAGAATAACGGCAAGTAATGCGGTGAATAACGGCAGTATAATTTTCATGAAGCAGAATGTTTGGAGGTTGTG
>JAHDCG010000234.1 GCA_020629965.1 Saprospiraceae bacterium
GGTACAGCCGTTTGCATCCGTAGCCGTGACGGTATAAACACCCGGTGCCAAACCGCCGATGCTTGCTCCGGTCGCGCCGTTACTCCATGCGTAGGTGTAAGGGCTCGTGCCGCCGTTCGCGCTTGCGGTTGCCGTGCCGTTGTTGCCGCCGTTGGCGTTCGTGCCGCTTACGCTTGCGTTGACTGCGGTCGGTTCGTTGATGGTGACTGAAGCGGTTGCCGTTTCGTTGCCGTCATTGACCGTCACGGTATAAGTACCTGCGTTCAAGTTCGTAATGCTTGCGCCGTTTGCACCCGTACTCCATGCGTAGGTGAAACTACCCGTGCCGTTTGCGCCCGCTGCCGTTGCCGAGCCGTCATTGCCGCCGTTACAACTGACATCAGTGCCGTTTGCGCTTGCGCTCAGAGGAATATTTCCGTCGCCGCCCGTTACCAAAGTCGGGGTAGCGAGCGTACCTTCGGAAGTAATATTTCCGTCGGTGACGGATGCCGTGTTCGGAATGTAGATGGCTAAGTCGCCGATATTCACATCATCGACGTACCAACCGTTGCCGCCGACCGATTGGTCGCAGGACATTCTGAAACGCAGCAAAACATTTTGTCCGTCGTAAGCAGATAAATCGACTTGTGTGGTAATAAAACCGCCGCTGTTGCCGCTGAATGCGGGAGAAGCCGCGCTGTTGTTGACTACACCGTTGTAGCCGTTTGCGGTCATGTTGCCGCCCAAATCCGTCCACGTCGTGCCGTTGTCGGGAGAAATTTCTACCAGACCGCCGTCCCAGTTTACTTCGGTATCGTAGAGGTGCGTGAAAGACAGGGTACTCGAACCGCTCATACCAACCTGCGCCGCAATGGTTAATTGCTGCTGACTCGGAGAGCTGACATCCGCCGCAAACCAAGCATTGCTGCCGCTGCTCGCCGTGCCCGATTGCAGGTTCCAGCCCGAGCCTGCACCCGTGCCGGAGGTCGTCCAGTTGCCTGCGCCGCTTTCCATATTATCGCTGAAATCAGGTGCGTTCGGATTTAATCCGCCGTCCACCTGTACGGTAAAACTGCGCGAAGTCGATGCGCCCGTCGCTAAGTTAAACGCCGGGAAAGAAACGGTATTTCCGCTCAAACTTCCGCCCGAAACGTAGCTTGTATTTGCCGGCAAATCATCACTGATGACCACGCCGGTCAAAGTTGAAGACGTGTTATTCGTTGCCGTCAAAGTGTAAGTAATTTGACCGCCGGGAGCAATTTCGGTGACGTTTGCCGTTTTCTCTAAACCGATAGAGCAGGAAGGCGGCATATCGAAGGCTTCCGTACCGTCATTAACGCTGCCCGAGCTGCCTTGATCAGCCGAGAAGCCTAATCCGCGACGTGCGAATACTTCCCAAATCATACACTGATTGGCACCGCCGTTAATTGCCTGATCTGCCGCCAAAATCGCATCACGACCATCGACAAAACCGGGAGAGCAGGGCTGCAATTTCAACCCTTCGATGACCAAAGCCATCGCCATATTGTTACCGCCCGAGCCGTTGTAAATATCGGCATCGTAACCGTATTCGTCAATGAATGCCCAAGACATATCCCAAATCATAGTTGCCCACACCGAGCCCACACCGTGCGGCACGCTGACACCGCTGCCGATAGTCGCGTAGGTCATCGGATTGACACTCATGTCGGTGCTGTAAGGGAAGGGGCGAATACCGCCGCCGTTCGGCCCTTGACCGAATAACCAAGTACCCATCGGGCGCGCATCCGCGCCGGAGTCACCCGCTTCGATGGTCATCATGTTACCGAACCAATCGGACCAACCTTCACCCATCTGCTCGGCATTAGTCAAGCAGCCGGGAGATGCCGGGCCGCCCGTCAGGCGGGTAGAGATGCCGTGACCGTATTCGTGTACGACGACACCGTTGTCATAATCACCGTCGCGGCCGTTGCAGAGATACATTTGCATCCGCGGATTGCCGCCGTCGGCGGGGGTGCCGAAGTTAGCGTTGCAAGTACCGCTGCCGTCTTGTGCCTCGGCGAGTACGCCGTCGCTGCCCTGACCGCCGCGCCCGAAGTTGCCTTCCTGAAAATTACCGGAGGCTTCGTCGAAACCGTAATTGTACCAAACATCGTGGGTGATATTTGTCCAATAAAAAAGGTTGGTCAGTGCAGCATCGGTATAGGTCGTTTGGTCGCCGTTTGACGTCCACGGAAAATCAAAATCGAGAGAAGCACCGCCGTCCACGCGGGCAGCATCGCCGCCGGTCGGACCGTTGCTGTCGTCAGCATCGAGATAAGTGTCGGTGTTGTTACCGCGCGAAACAGTATAGTCGGTAGAACCGATGGTGTGCCAACCGTCGGGCGAGGCGACGACATTCGCAGCTTCGGGATTGTTGACAACGGAGCGATTACCGAAATTCGGGCTTTCAATCGGATAAGGAAAAACATTGTAAGAGTTAGCGATTGCTGCATTTGCGGCGGGTGCATAACTGTGGGTGTGACCGCTATGGTCTGCTTCACAGCCGGCTACGACGGGTGTGCCGTCGCCGAAGTCGCAATAGATTGTCCAGTTGTGTTCGTCGAGCAATGCGCCCGTATTCGCGTCGATGCGGACATCGAGAATGTCGGGGCTGTTGACGTCTTCCACGGTGATATTCCACGCCAAAGTCAAGTCGTCGCTCTGTGTGCGGGCATAAACCAAACGTGCGGGAATATCAGAACGGGAGATGTTACCGCCGCTCAAAATTTGTTTTTGATTAGCCGAGTTCGCGGGTTTTAAGACTTTCACATTTGCTTTGGCAGCGTAGCCTTTTTCTTTTGCCAAAGCAATGACGGCATCGACGGCGGAAATGCCGGCGGTTTTAGTCGTGATGCGGGTGCTTAGACCTGTCACAAAATTGTTGTTTGCGGAGATTACTTTGTCACCCGCAGAGTGTACGGCTGCATTGGCGTCAAAAACCTCGATGCCTTGGTGTGCCTGACGAAAGTAAACGTGGGTAATGCCTTTGGAAGTGTAGCTGTCGGTGACGATGAAATTACGGACGTCTTCCGGGCTGAGGTTGTAATTTTTCGCGTAATCGCGCAGGTGGTTCTCTGCTTGGTTTTGTAATCGGGGTTCGGCCTGCGCCGTTAAATAGTTGGTGGCGGCAAGAAAAAACAGTGCCGTCAAAACGGTTAAAATACTTTTCATGTAAATGATGAATTAGCAGATGAAGTAATGTGGTTAACAAGAATATTTTACACGGCGGCAAAATATCAAAGGAGGAAAAGGGAGAGGGTTTTAACGAAGAGAATATTAAGGGAAAGCACGCCGCAGGAGTTACTGAAATTTATCGGGCGCGCAAAAAAAAGAGTGTCTGTATTTTATGTTCATTGATGTTGACTGACAGGACAATGTTCGAGAATTTCACGGAGGAATGCAAGTTTACACTCCCTACCACTGCCCCTACATTACCCCTACGAGCGAGTTAACACCTTGAAGGTCAAAATTTTAAATAATTGAAAAAAACAACCGAAGAGCGATAAATTTCTGATTGGGAAGTCAAAAGTCGTAATTTTCAATGTTTCCATCCTCTTGAAAGGGGATAAAAATGTGACATCGGTTTTTAGTAAACTTTCAATTTAACTGAATCTTTTTTTTATAATTATGCTTATTTCACCCTTAACAGAAAAACGAGTAAGCAGGACACAGCACAGGGAATAAGCTCAATATTTTTGATTAACCTCCGGACTTCCTTCTGCCGAAACGGGAGTAAAGTTTTCTTATTTTTTGTCACAAATTCAGCATCTTTAATTTTTTATAAATGAATTTTGTGACACATTACCCCTCGACATATTTACGGATAAAACAAAAAAAAAGACACAACCGAGGTCGTGTCTTCTCTGCTTTGTCGAAAAGTATAATTTCTTTAAAGCTCGTAATTCGGCTCCAAATGGTGTCCCGAGTCTTTGTCGTAGTAATCTTTAATATACTTCACGGCCTCCTGCGGGTCGTCGGTCAGTATCCACAAATCGGGGTCTTCGGGGCTGATGTTGCCGTACTTTGCTAAGACTGTATTCTTAATCCAATCTACCGCACCCTGCCAAAAATCAACGCCCATCAAAACAACCGGCACGCGCGTAATTTTTTTCGTCTGTATCAAAGTCAACACCTCGAACAACTCGTCGAAAGTACCGAAACCGCCGGGCATGGCGATGAACGCCTGCGCGTATTTAACAAACATCACTTTACGGATAAAAAAGTAGCGAAAGTCAATGCTCAAATCCGGATTGATGTACTGATTGCCGCTCTGCTCAAAAGGCAAGCGAATATTGAGACCGATGGAAACGCCGTCTTCGAGGTGTGCACCGTAGTTGCCCGCCTCCATGACGCCGGGGCCGCCGCCGGTGATGACGCCGAAGCCTTCGCGCACGAGTTCGCGCGCTACTTCCGTGGTCATTTTATAGACTTCATGGTCAACTTTGGTACGCGCCGAGCCGAAAACGGAAACGCAGGGGCCGACCTTGTTCATGATTTCAAAGCCTTCGGTAAACTCGCTCAGGACTTTGAACATCGTCCAGGCGTTTTCGCCTTTTATTTTTTCCCAATTTTTGCGTGGGTGCGGTATTTTTTTTTCTTCAATCATCTGACAGAATAGTTAGGAAGTTAGGAATGGTTGTGTTGTGTTTTTGTTGATAGCAAGTACGAGGCACTTTGAAAGT
>JAHDCG010000078.1 GCA_020629965.1 Saprospiraceae bacterium
TGAAGGGATGTGGCTCATGCTCCAACAAGACACGCCCGACGACTACGTTTTAGCCACAGGCGTGACGACTACCGTGCGCGATTTTGTGCGTATGTCTTTTCGGGAAATTGGTGTGGAATTGAAATTTTCGGGCGAAGGAGAACATGAAATCGGTACCGTCGTTGCTTCCGACAATCCGGATTTTCCTTTGGAAATCGGCAGAGAAGTCGTCGCCGTCGATCCGCGTTATTTTCGCCCGACCGAGGTAGAGTTGCTCCTCGGCGACCCGACCAAAGCCAAAGAAAAATTGGGTTGGGCGCCCCGTTACGATTTAGAAAGTATGACGGCGGAAATGGTACGATCGGACGTCGAGTTGTTTCGCCGCGACCGACTGCTGAAAGACGCGGGATTTTCCGTCAAAAATGAATTTGAGTAGCGAATAAACACAAACAAACAAAATGCAAAAACTACTGACTTTTTTGGTGCTGGTCTTCGCTTCCGGTACGGCGGCGGGGCAGGGCAGCGTCCTCATCAACGACAATCTCAACTACGAGATACTCGACCGCATGGAAATCAAAACGGGCATTACTCCGCAACATTTTTCCAATCTGCGCCCGATAACCCGGGGCGATGCTGTTGATTTTGCGCTGCATTTAGATACGACCCTGACCGATATTTCCGAGCGCACCCGCTACGATTTGGACTACATTTTTAAAGACAACAACGAGTTTTTGCTGCCTTCCGAATATCCGACTACTTTGGTCGGCGAAAACGAACCCGTCAAAGAAAAAGTCTATACCGACAGCACGCAGACCTTTTACACTTATCGCGAAAACCCCACGGCGGCATCTCCGCGCAGCAGTCGCTATTTTGTCAATGACAAGCCCTTGTTAAAGTATTTTTACAAAACTCCCGCTAACTTTTTCGAGATAAACGAGGAGCATTTTTACCTGCGCGCCAATCCGATTATCAACTTTCAATACGCCGTCGATAACAACGACGAGCAGCCCGTTTTTCTCAATTTGCGCGGCTTGGAAGTACGCGGCGGCATCGACGACCGCATCTTTTTCTACACCAACGTACAGGAAAATCAGGCGCGCTACGCCGGCTACGTCAACGACTATATCGACCGCACGGGCGCGGTACCGGGCGCAGGACTGTACAAAGATTACAACAGCGAAATTTTCAATATCAATCGCGGTTATGACTTCACTAACGCACAGGCATTGTTGGCATTCAACGTCAGCGAGCACGTCGGCGTGCAGTTTGGTCACGGGCGCAATTTTATCGGCAACGGCTACCGCTCGGTGTTGCTGTCCGATTTTTCCACCAACTATTTTTATCTGAAATTAAACTGGCGCGTCGGCAAATTTCAACTGCAAAACATCTTTTCCGAGACCGCCGGCAACAGCCGCGCCAATGTCAACGGCGACCAACTGCTGCCCAAAAAATATCTGGCTACGCACTATTTGGGCTACCGCCTTTTCAAAAATCTGCAAATCGGTATCTTTGAAACCGTCGTTTTTAACCGCGAAAACGGCTTCGAGTTGCAGTACCTCAATCCGATTATTCTCTACCGCACCGTCGAGACCTACATCGGCAGCCCCGACAATGTCCTCCTCGGCGGCGACCTCAAATACAACTTCGCCAAAGGCTTTCAACTCTACGGTCAGTTTATCTTAGATGAGTTTAAATTCGACGAATTGTTCATCGAGCGACGCGGCTGGTGGGCGAATAAGTTTGCCGGGCAGGTCGGTATCAAAGCCGTCGATGTCGCGGGCGTAGAGTCGCTCGACTTGCAGGCGGAGTATAATTTTTCCCGCCCGTACACCTATACTTCGCGCGACAGTACCTTCGGCAGCTACACGCACTACAACCAAGCGTTGGCGCATCCGCTCGGCGCGAATTTTAAAGAAACCGTCCTCATCGCCAAGTATCGCCCGCTCAAAAAACTGTACCTCCAAGCCCGCTACATTCGCGCAAACTACGGCGCAGACCCGACCGGGCAAAATTTCGGCGGTAATATTCTGCTGTCCAACGGTCGCCGCCCCATGGAATTCGGCAACGAAACCGGGCAGGGCATCGCTACCCAAACCGCGATTATCGGCATCGACCTCAGCTATCAACTCTTTCACAATGCCTTCATCGACCTCAATTTTTTCCAACGTACACAAGACAGCGACGACCCCGCTATGAACCAAACCGCCCGTTACATCGGCGGCGGTCTGCGGCTGAATATGGCTAAAATTCGACAAGACTTTTAATCCTATAATATATCTTATGTTAAGTGATTGTAAAAGATGCTAAATTAAGAAAAATTACCTCCGTGGAAAAACGCCGAAAAAGCCTATTCCAAACAAATCCGTACTTTCATCTGTGTAATAGCGAAAAGAAATACCGGACTTGACTATTTCTTCTTCACAAATGCCGTAGAAACCGGACAAGCATCGAAACCCAAAACAAATACGGCGTATTAAATTTTACGATTGGATTTCGCCGAATTAAAATTTTCAAACTTTAAAAACAAACCCGTCCGTACTGCTGTCTTCACGAAAAAAGTACGGACTTTTGCGTTTTCTAATTCAAAAATCTACACACAGCATTTATGCCAAGAAATAAGGGTAAAGGAAGAAGTAAGAAAAAAGGCGGCGGCGGCAGTAAAAAATATGCCTTGCGCGATGTGCGCATGTACGTAAAACAAAAGAATTACAAAACCGCCTATCGGATGCTCGTCAATGCCGATGTGAAGGACGGACAGGAACGGGAAGCGGCAGACCTGCGCGCCTTACTATTGCTGGGGCAGGCGACCGACTCTTTCAAAGAAAAAGACTATCGCGGCTGTATTATTTACCTCGATAACAATGCGCATCAGGTGCCGGACAATGCCCTTTTCGAGCAAAAAATGAAGCTGCTCAAAGGGCTTGCTTATTTCTACTCGGCACAGTATGTCGATGCCCGCAGCCTGTTGAGTGACTGCGCCGACGATGCCGCGCTCCTCCCCTACCATTTTTATTTTCTGTTGAGCAAAGTTTATGACGAATCCGAAGATTTAGATTATTCCGATTTAAAGGATGCGGACAAACTGCCCGTTGCGCAGCAGGATTTTCTGCGGACGGCACTGCTGCTGCGTCATAAAAATTACGCGGAAGCGGAAACCGCTTTAACCAAAATAAAAACGGAAAACGAAACGCAGGCTGCCAATCAATCCGCCTTGTCCGATATTTTGCGCAGGCAGCCGAAAGCCAAGTTAGACAAGCGGGTAAAGCCCTTGTACCGTGCCATGTCGAGCGCGGGTTTGAGTGAAACGGAAAGCGATTATTTGCGCCGCTTTCCGGTTCTGACGGATAATTATCACCTCTCCGGCGTGCCGATACCGACCGACGAAATTCGGGAAGTGTTGGTAAAATTATGCGAACACGGAGAGGCTTTGGATGCCGACGAATTGGAAATGTGTTTGCGCGCGCCGGAAGAGTTACATCCGTCGATTTTGTACAATCAGGCGGCAATCTTGGTGAACGAAGATTGGGAAGACAACGAGAAAGAAGTGCGTAGGCTTATCGTCGAAAACTACCGGATGATGTGCCGGGTGCCGGAGTTCATCTACCTCTTTTGTCTCATGGTATGTGAGCATCCGGAAAATTACTCTTCCAATCAAATTAAAAATACGATTTTAGCCTACACGGAACACTTTGCCGACAAAATGACGGATGCTAAAGCCGAGGAAATGAGTCGTCAAATTGTTTTTACTGCCAGCAGACTCGATACAAGGAGCATAACTGATTTAGAGATAATTTACATTTCGGTGTTGCAGAGTTTTCCGGAATCGACACCGATAAAGTGGTCTCTTTTCAAAATGTACAGTTACGAACCTGCGGGAAAGCCGGATTGGAAATACCTGAATATCTTCAACCGTCCTTTGTCCAAAGTCAGTAAGGATTTTGTGCGCGAAAGTTTGGAAGAGTCCCTGTCAAGCATGCTCTTAGCTATCCTCGATGTCGACCGCGATATATACTACGTCGCCGGTGACCTCGGAGAAAAAATTCTTATCAATGTCTTTAAAATGTGGGAAGAACTGCTCGACCGTCACCCGCCTTTGACCGTCGATAATTTTCCTTTAGAAGTACTCAGTATCGCCGCAGATGTCATGTTTTACGTCGAAACTCGCGGCATAGCAATCGGCGACGCCGATACTTACTTTATCGAGATTTACAGTAAATATATCGACTATTTTTCCGAGCCGGCAGACTCTGCCTACCGTGCGTATTTAAAATTGTATCAGGAAGGCAAAGGTCGCAACGTTGCCCGACGTTCGAAGGGCTCGTCACAGGGATTGGAGTCCAAAATGATGAGCGTTTATCGGGATTTAGAATCGGAAGATGCCGCCGTAAGAAGAGAGGCTGCAGAAACTTCTTTTTTACTCACGGATATTATTCTCAAAGCGGTCGGCTTGTCGGACAGTCTCAATTCATACATCGTCGAAACCGTCGATATGCTGCGCAGTAAAATCATCTTGAGCAATCTGCAACCCGATGATGTCGAGCCGGCTTTATCCGCCGTCGAGCAAGAAATCTATGCCTTTGCCAAATCGAAAAACGCTTGGTCGGAATTTTCGAATTTGGCTTTCGATGTTTTGGAAAAACAACTTGCTTTCAGGCTGAATGACGACGGAGTTAAGTATAACGAAATGCTGCTCAAAGTTTTCCGCCGCGCCGTCATGCAGGAAGAATACATCGGCACCTCCGCCCGCGAAATTTTACAGGAATACTTCGACGACCTGACTTATTGGTGTGCTTCCAATCCGCACGATTTTATCGACAAAAAATTCCTCGGCGAGCTTGTCGATTTCTTGTTGGAAATTGAAAATAAATCGCGCCGCCGCAAATTTAAAGGCGTCTTAAACGAATTTAAAAACGAAGTACTATGAGTCAAACACCGGACAGACCGCCCTACGATACGCTGAAAATTGCCCCCGACAGCACTTTTCGTGAGGTCAGACAAGGCTATAAAAAATTGATACGGGAATTTACCCCCGAGCATCAACCCGAAGAGTTTGCGGAGATAAACCTCGCTTATCGCAAAGTCTCCGGCGAGGTCGCTGACTTCGAGCGCATAGACCGAGGTATTCACCCGATTACCGTTTATCCGGTACGTCGTTTTGACGAAATTTTCGTACAAAATGCTGAGAGTACGGAAGATAAACTCGCTCCCCTTGCCGCCGTCCCCGAAACAATTTTCGACGCGGAAGCTCTCGCGGAAGAATTATTGCAGGGTTTTCTGTAAACTGCTGCAAGCGACTAAACGATTAAACAAATAAACGATTAAACAATCCGAGTGACCAAACAAGACTTCATAAATTACCTCACCGAAGCTGTCAACGGTATGGACGAGCGCAATCTCGACGCGCTTTTTCCCAATAACGAACAGCCCGACCTTTACACGCTTTTGGAAGCGATGACGGGACTGCGCGGCGAGGTAAAAAAGGTAGCACAGGCATCGCTGCGTCTGCAAAACGAGGTGCAGCATTTGGTCGGTAAGCAGCAGGAAATACTGGATAAAACCGCCGATTTACAACTCACTTCCGGACCGGCGGCGGCACAAAATGCGGTCGAAACCGTTGACCCGGAAGACAAGAAAAACGCACAGGATTTACGCTACATTTTACGCGAACTTATCAAACTCGAAGCGGTTATCGGTAAGACGAGCGACGGATTGGATAATCTGCCCGAAGCAACTATCTTCGGTCTGAATGACTTTAAAAATAAGTTTTCCGCGTGGGAACAGGGCTTTTCTATTTTTGAAAAACAATGGAAAGCTCTCCTGAAAAGTACGGGCATGTACCAAACGGGTAAGGTCGGTACGCAATTCGACCCCGAGTTGCACGAAGCCGTTGCGACGGGTAAAGACCCGAATTTCACCGACAATACCATTTTGGAAACGGAGCAAATCGGCTATCTGTACAAAAACAAAATCATACAACAAGCAAAAGTGGTAGTGAATCGGCTCGGTTAATATCACGACAAAAATCGGTAGTGACTCATATCTTAGAATACTCCGAAAAATACTCACAGGGTGACTCAAAGTCACCCTGTGAGTATTTTTCGGAGTATTCGCCGACTTGACTCGCTATTGCAAAATCAAGTGAGAAAATGTCAATCATTGGAATAGACTTAGGAACGACAAATTCGGTTTTAGCAATATATAAGGACGGCGCGCCGCAGACCGTCAAAATCGACGAGGCAAAATTGTTGCCTTCCGTCGTGCATTTGGGTGACGACGGTTTTGTGGTCGGTAAGACGGCGAAAAATCTGCTCATCTTAGAGCCGGAAAAAACGATTGCCTCCGTCAAGCGGAAAATGGGGCAGGATATTACGCTGCCGATCGGCGACCGAGAAATGCGCCCGGAGGAAATTTCGGCCGTCATTTTACGAAAAATTAAAGAAGTTGCCGCCCGTGAATTGGGCGTAGCCGCTGACTCCGAAATTCGCGCGGTCATTACCGTGCCCGCCTACTTTACGGAAGAGCAGCGCACCGCTACCCGTCAGGCGGCGGAAAATGCGGGCTTAAAACCCGAACGCATCATCAACGAACCGACGGCGGCGGCTTTGGCTTTCGGTATGTCGAATTTGGATCAAGCCCTGTACGCGGTCTATGATTTGGGGGGCGGTACTTTCGATATTTCCGTGATAGAAAGCGACAACGGCTTGGTAGAAGTCCTCTCGACGACGGGAAATAATCAACTCGGCGGTGACGATTTCGACACGGCTTTGGCGGATTATATGTGGGAAGATTTCAAGCAAAAAAACAAACTCAAAAGCCTCGAAGCCGACCGACGCACCCGCGCAAAACTGCTGCAAGCGGCGGAAAATGCGAAAATCGCCCTATCGCAAGAGAAAGAACACAAAATCGAAGACAGTTTCTTTTTGACGCATAAAGACAAAAGTTATCACTTAGAGCTGTCGATTACGCAGGAAAAATTCGAGGAAATAATTCGTGCAAAAATCGAAGAAACGGTGATGCTGTTGGAAGACGCGGTGCGCGATTCTAAAATGAAAATGACCGACCTCGACGGTATTTTGCTGGTCGGCGGCTCGTCGCGCATTCCTTTGGTGACCGAGTTGATTGAGGAAAAAACGGGCATACTGCCGCAGCTGACCGACCTGCCCGACGAGGCGGTGGCGCACGGCGCGGCGGTGCAGGGTGCTATCATCGACGGCATCGACGTCAAGACGATTTTGGTGGACATCACGCCCTACTCTTTGGGCATCGGGGTCATGGACGAAATCGCGGAAATCAGTTTGTTTCGCGCCATGCAGGCCGAAGATTTCGATGAAGAAAAAGACCGGGACAAAAATTTAGGAGTCGGTGTGTTAATCGGAAAAAATACGGCGCTGCCCGCCAAAAATTCCGACACCTTTTACGGAATTAGACCGCATCAGAAAAGATTCGAGTTGAAAGTTTATCAGGGTGAAGCCGACCGTGCGGGCGACAATCGGGAAATCGGCACCTGTCTGTTGGAAGTGACCGACCCGCCGGAAAGCACCGAAATTTACGTTACTTTCAAACTCGACATCAACGGCATCTTAGAGTTGGAAGCTTACGAAACGACGACTAAAGAAGAGATTAAAGCAACCTTCAAAAGCAGTCGCGGACAGAAAATCAGCGCGGATAAAGTCGTCGAAAACAAGCCCCGCGAAAGTGACGAAGCTATCGTCTTGGCAGACACGGCGACCGCAGATAACATGCTCATCGAGCGCGCCGAAAAAGCCCTGAAAAGCAAGGACATTGACGAAGAAGACCGCACGGAACTGGAGGAAGCACTGGGATTATATCAAAGACAGCACCTAAACGGAGAGGACGAAGCAGCCGAAGAAACAAAGGGAGAGATTTTGGATTTGTTGTATTATTTGGAGCAGTAGGAAATTGTTGAGTTGTTGAATCGTTGAATTGTCGAGTGCTTACTACGTCAAAGTCGGGCAGCAGTAGGAGCTTTTCAACGACTCAACAGTTCAACGCCTAAACAAAAAGAAACATTTTGATTATAAAAATAAAATGCCCCGTCTGCAATGCCCGCAACGAACTCAGCGCGCCGAAAGAACCTTGTCGCCGCTGCGGAGAAGACTTGTCGTTGCTGTATCGGGCGAAGGGCTATTCGTACAAACATCGGGTGACACTGGCGCAGGTGCTGCGGCATCCCGACGCGAGTATGCGGCAGCGATTGGCGCGGGCGGCGCAGTGGTTGGTACAGCCGAAGCGTCGGTAAGGCTTAGATTTTTGCTATGAAAAAATACGTTCTGTCTTTAGTTTTTACGGCTTTTTCCGTCTGCTTTGCGGCGGCGCAGGAGGTCGTTTTGAGTTTTGACCACTATGCGGTTTTGGTAAAAGACCTCGACGCGAGTACCGATTTTTATCAGGATGTTTTGGGTTTAACTGAAATTGAAGACAAGACAAATTTAGACCACATTCGTTGGTTTTCTATGGGCGGGAAGACGGAGTTGCACGTTATCGAAAAGCCCGATTTTACCGTCGCCGACGAAATCGGCGTACATTTCGCGCTGCGCGTCAGTGACCTCGATGCCTTTATGCGCCGCCTCGGTCAGCACGATATTCCTTTCAAAAATTGGTTTGGTTTGCAGGGGCGCACAAATACGCGACCGGACGGCATTCGGCAGGTGTATTTGCAAGACCCGAGCGGGTATTGGATCGAGGTGAACGGGGAGTGAAAGTAGGATTTTTAAAACCGGAATCATATACGAAGATATTTTAGCACCTGTACTCAACTCGTCGCAGTTGCCGCAGATTTTGCAGCAGCTAAATCTGATGTGGGAAGACGAGCAGAAACGCAGGGCGGAATACGTCGATTGGTTGAAACCGGGAAAGCGTGCAGAATTTATCAACGGCGAAATTGTCTTAAAATCGCCTTCCAAAAGCATCGACAGTCAGGTATTGAAGCGCATTATGCTTCTCTTAGATGTGCACATTCGTTTTGAAAAATCGGGCAGCATCGCTTTTGTCTCAAATCTGTGTCGCTTTCCGCGCAATGATTATATGCCGGATTTTGCGTTTTTTGATAAAAAGACTTCAGCAAAAATCACGGGCGAAACGACTGTATTTCCGATACCGCAATTGATTGTCGAAGTGCTGTCCGTTACTGCCGCTTATTTTATTCGGACGATAAAGTTCAGAGATTACGCAGTCAACGGCGTTAAAGAATATTGGATAGTCGATACTTTTCTCGACCAAATCGAACAGTACATCCTCAAAGACGGAGATTATATTTTAAATAAAAAGCATGACGTAAGCAGCACTTTGACTTCCGAAGTCTTAGTAAATTTCACCGCACCCGTTGCCGCGTTTTTCAACAGAAAAATAAATACCGAAACCATGCGGAAATATCGCAACCCGAAGAGAACGGGGTCTAAAGTCTAACATCTAAAATCTGAAATCTCTCGTGCAAAAATCCGCCAAAATCTATATCGCCGGACACCGAGGTATGGTCGGTTCCGCCCTCCGTCGCCGCTTGGAAAAAGCCGGTTTTACCAATTTCGTCACCCGCACTTCGCGTGAATTAGACCTGCGCAATCAGGCGGAAGTCAGTGAATTTTTTCGCAAAGAAAAGCCCGATTACGTCTTTTTGGCAGCGGCAAAAGTGGGCGGCATTTTAGCCAACAACACTTACCGCGCCGAGTTTTTGTACGATAATTTGATGATACAAAATAACGTCATTCACCAAAGCTATCTGAACGACGTAAAAAAGCTGATGTTTTTGGGTTCGAGTTGCATTTACCCCAAACTCGCCCCGCAGCCCCTCAAAGAAGACTACCTGCTGACCGGCGAACTCGAACCGACTAACGAACCTTACGCCATTGCCAAAATAGCGGGCATCAAACTCTGCGATGCCTACCGCGCACAGTACGGCTGCAACTATATCAGCGTGATGCCGACCAATCTCTACGGCCCGAATGACAATTATGATTTGGAAAAATCGCACGTACTGCCGGCCCTGATTCGCAAATTTCACACAGCTAAAAAAGAGAACAAACCCAACGTAGAAATGTGGGGAACCGGCAGCCCGAAACGCGAGTTTCTCCACGTCGATGACCTCGCCGACGCCTGTTTTTACCTGATGCAAACCTACAATGAACCCGGTTTGGTCAACATCGGCACGGGCACGGATGTTTCCATTAAAGACTTAGCACTGATTATCAAAAAAATTGTCGGCTACAAAGGCGAAATCACACACGACCTCAGCAAACCTGACGGCACGCCGCGCAAATTGATGAATGTAGATAAGCTGAAAAGCGCGGGTTGGGAAGCGAAAATCGGTTTGCAAGAGGGAATTGAAAAAGTGTATGTAGGTTTGAAAGAGGAGAGCTGGTACTGAATGATATGATGTACGAATTACGATGTATTGAGCGACAGCGAAATCCCGACTTTAGTCGCGGACGAGGGGTTTTAGCTTAGTCGTACATCGTAATTCGTGAATCTATTCTCCTTAAAAAGAAAAAATAACCTCAAGCAACCCATGAAAATCAAGCGAGAACTCCTCGTAATTCGTACATCGTAAATCGTAAATCGTAAATGAAAAACACCTACGTCGCCATCATGGCAGGCGGTATCGGCAGCCGATTTTGGCCCGCGAGCCGCACCGAAAGACCCAAACAATTTCTCGACATTTTAGGCGTCGGCAAGTCGCTGATACGCCTGACTTTCGAGCGTTTTTTGCATTTGTGTCCCGCCGAAAATATCTTTATCGTCACCAACGGCATGTACAAAGATTTGGTGAAAGAGCATTTGCCCGAAATCACGGACAATCAGATCCTCTGCGAGCCGTCGCGCAATAATACAGCACCTTGCGTGGCTTACACAGCGTTCAAATTGCACAGTCTGAACCCCGAGGCCAACTTCATTGTCGCGCCGAGCGACCACGTCATTTTGAAGGAACAAGCCTTCGTCGAGCGGCTGACCGAAGCACTCGATTATTCCGAAAATAACGACGCGCTCGTCACCCTCGGTATTACCCCTACCCGTCCGGACACGGGTTACGGTTACATCAATTTCGGGGAGAAAGTACAAGGTACGGTACACAAGGTTTTGGAATTTAAAGAAAAACCCGACCTCGACACCGCTAAACTTTACTACGCGAGCGGCGACTACCTCTGGAACGCCGGTATTTTTGTGTGGAAAGCAAAAAATGTCATCAAAGCCTTTGAGCAAAACGCGAAGGAAATTCACGACATTTTAAAGGAAGGAAACGCTCACTACAACACCGCCGGCGAGCAAACTTTCATCGACCGAGCCTACCCGACTACGCCGAGCATTTCCGTGGATTATGCGATTATGGAAAATGCGAAAAATATCTACACGCTGCCGGCGGACATCGGCTGGTCAGACCTCGGCACCTGGGGCAGTTTGTGGGCGGAAAATGACAAAGACGAAAATCAAAATGTCATCAACGGAAAGAACGTACAGACTTACGATACTTCCGGTTCACTAATCAGGATGCCCGAGGGTAAACGTTTGGTTGTCAAGGGTTTGGAAGATTATATTATCGTGGATGAGGGCGACGTTTTGCTGATTTGGCCGAAGGGGGAAGAGCAGGGGATTAAGAAAATTGTGGAAAACGGGTGAGTCGAAAAAAAATAACTTTTATTGCCGTCGTTGCTGTTTTGATAACGGTAATGACGGTTATTTTTTGGCATAATGTGCCGAAGGATTTAACGTCGGCGGACGAAGCGGTTTTGCAATCCGTGTTGCCCGACAGAGAAAGAAGAGCGCAGGATATTTGCGCACAAATAGAGCAAATTCGTAAAATTCAGCACTTGGTTTTAGCGGATAAAAATTACAAAAAAATACCGCAGGGCAGCACCCGCGAGCCGGCGGATTTTTTTTCCAATCGAGGCGGTTTGTGCTACGACCGCAGTCGGGCTTTTGAAAAAGCATTACGGTACAACGGCTACGTCACGCGGCATGTGAGTCTGTATAAAAGCGCAGCCGACGAAAAATTTCCGGTACTGCACCGAGGTTCTCCTTCACACGCGACGACCGAAATTAAAACCGAGAAAGGTTGGTTGGCAGCCGACTCTTATTCAATGTGGCTTGCCGCCGACCAATATTGTAAAGTGTTCGCGGTCAAGGATTTAGCGACCCGAAACGAGTCAATTTCTTATACGGAATTAGATACTTTTTTGCATAAATATTACCGCAATCCCGACCAAATCGTGTACGGGCTGTATTCACGACACGGAAAGTTTTACCCGCCTTACACCTTCATTCCCGACTATAATTTATCCGAATTGTGCTTCAATTTGACGGAATGAAAGTCCTCATTGCCGCCAATTCCGTGTGGAACTTGACACATTTTCGCAGTCCGATTATTCGGATGTTGCAGGCTGCGGGCGCGGAGGTAGTCGCGGCGGCACCGCTGCCGGCGGAGGGCAAATCGGACTTACCTTCGGTCAAATTTATTCCGCTGCGTCATTGCACCCCCGGCGCGGGAAATCCGTTGCAAGGCATGTTGCTGACGCTTGAATTTTACCGCATTTTTCGAGCCGAGCGACCCGCTTTGATTTTGCTCTACACCATCAAACCCAATATTTTCGGCAATTTTGCGGCGGCGATTTTGCGCATTCCCGTCATTTCCACGGTCACGGGTTTGGGCTATACGCACCTGCGGGGCGGTTGGCTGCGCGGCATTTCACAAAAGCTGTATAAACTCGCTTTTCGCAAAACGCGGCACGTTGTTTTTCACAATCCCGACGATGCGCAACTGTTTGTCAGTCAGGGTTTTGTAAGTGAAAAACAAAGTCGGATTATTCGCGGTTCCGGAGTAGATATTGAGAAATTTCGCCCGCCGGAGGTGCCGAAAAAATCCGAAAAATTCGTTTTTTTGTTCGTCGGTCGATTACTTTCCGACAAGGGTATTCGGGAATATTTGGCGGTTGCCGAGCGTTTGAAATATTTGTCGGATGCGGAATGGCACATTGTCGGTGACCTGTATCCGGACAATCCCGCCTCGCTGACAGCGGCTGAGATGCAGAAATTTTTGCGCGAAAATCCGCAGATTATTTGGCAAAAATACCGCGATGATGTCCGTCCGTTTTTGCGTATCGCCGATGTTTTTGTCCTTCCCTCCTACCGCGAGGGACTGCCGATGTCGATTTTGGAAGCAACGGCATCGGGTTTACCGATTATCACGACCGACGTGCCGGGCTGCCGGGAGACGGTCGCGGACGGTATTAGCGGATATTTAGTTCAAAAAGGAAGTATTAAAAATCTTGCTGAGAAAATTTTGGAAATGTATAATCTAACTCCGGAAAAACGAAAGCAAATGGGAGAATGCAGCCGGAAAAAGGCTGTGTCGGAATTTTCAATAGAAACCGTTACGACTGCTTACAAAAAATTAATCGAAGCAATTTGGCAGACCGACAAAACGAACGAGTAAAGGCTTTTTTCGACGAAATAGCGGCGGATTATGCGTTGCGCTATGCCGCAGAGCGGCCGTTTTTGCGCTTTTTTCATTTGCAACGCATGAAAGCGGCTGTAAGCGGCAGAAATTTTTCCGGGAAAAAAATTTGGGACATCGGGGCGGGCACGGCGGCTTTGCGACGTTTTTTATTACAGAAAAACGGAGATTTCCAATATTTTGCTTCTGACATCTCTCCTGAAATGCAGCTGGCGAGCGGTCTGTCGCCGTCCGTTTATCATGTAGGTAAAGCAGCGGACGCCCCCGCCGATTACATTAATTTTTCCGCCGTTTTTTTACTGGGTGTCACGACTTATTTAGAAAAAAGCGAGGCAGAAAAACTCTTTACCGAGACCCTGCCGCAGCGCACCGCAGATGATACGCATATCTTTGTAACCTTTACTCACAAGTCCGGTTTAGACTTTCGTCTGCGCCGTTTTTTAAAAAAATTCTCCTTCCTTTTTCCCGCTAATCGCTGCGTCGGCGGACAAAAATTTTCGGTTCGGGCCTACACGGTTGCCGAGGTTTTCGACTTACTCGCGGGTCATTTTGAGATTGAAAAAATCATCTTTCTCAACCAAACTTTTCCGCTTTTCAACCGCATCTTCCCCGCTTTATCCGTGCGTCTCGCCAAATACATTTTCACGCTCCCCGACGGCTTTTTCAAGCGTTGGTTGAGTTCGGATTTTTTGGTCATTGCCGCCAAAAAATCATAGTTCTAAGTACCTCTCCGCTATCGCATCCGCACGATAGAGACTCAACTTTTTCTCAATAAATTTCCTTTCCGCTTTCTCTCCTCGACGTTTTTCCATAAACATTCTCACCTTTTCAAACTTTTCTTCACCTTCCTGTAAAACATTGACAATCAGAGGATAGTCCGTAAAAAAATCCGCAAAAGTGTCATTTTTAATGCTGCAAAAATTTATTATCGGTTTGCCGCTTGCTAAGTAATCGACCGATTTGCTCGGCAGTTGAAAATCGGTAGCGTTACCGACATTCAGCAAAAAGTCCGCGTTTTGCATTTCGCTTTTTACCCGTGTCGAGTCAATCATACCGTGCAAAAAAATCTTATTCTTCAAGCGTGGAAATGCACGGAAATCAGCCAGAAAATTTTCAAAAATGTTACCGAAAAAATGCAATTCGATTTGGTCGGAGAAGGCGGGATAATGCTGTAAAAATTCCGCGAAAAAAGCCAACAACAGACGCGGCTCGCGAATGCGTTTAAAAAAACTGCCGAAGTAAGCAAGAGAAATTTTGTGCGCACGATCGGGCGTTATAGGAGCAGAAAAATCGGCATTTCCTTTGTCTTTTCCGTTGCGCAGCAGCGGCGGAATGACTTTGAATTTTGCGGCTTGTGCCGGCATTTTATCAAAGTACAAGTTTTGCGCCCCGGCATTCGTTAAAGTAACAAAATCCGCTTTTTGTACGACAGTCTTTTCCAATCGGTCGTTTATTTTTCCGTAGAGCGCATAATTATTTATCGGATGCAAAGGTTGGTAAGCAAAGGGGTCGCCGGTGTCGGCAATCCACTTCAGATTCGGGTATTCATTTTTAATCGCCAAGCCGACCAAGTGCGCGGTGAAAGGCAGTGCGGAAGAAATCAGCAGGTCGAAATCGTGTTCTTTACAAAGTCGCAGAGCCGCTTTTTTGGCGGGCAGATACCACATAAACGCATCGTCGGGAAAGTAGATTTTTTTAAAGACCGCATCGTTTATTTTCTGCAAAACACCGCCGCTCATCCGCGTTTTCTGTGCCGCCTCTCCCCTCTTTTTGTTGTCATTTGTATAGAAATCCAAAACGTTTTTCAAAGAATTAAAACCGATTACGTGCAAATGCACCCCGTTTAATTCCGACTCGGAAATACGACTGCGATTTTTGGCGGTGATGACGTGTACCTCGTGTCCCTGTCGGATCCAATGCTCGGCGAGCGCAGTCCAGCGGTGAGCGCGGGGGCTGAGGTTGGGATAGTAGTAGGGAGAGAGGAGGAGGATTTTCAAATTTGTAATTTTAAACGTAAAGACAGCCACGAGTACAAGAAAAACTCAAAGCAGCGGAAGTGTTTAAGAATGGTAATAACAGATGAGCAAAGCAATAAAAATGATGTATATAATGTCAATGCCCGGTAAGTCACCGAATTGTTTCTTAAGGATGCGACTGTTTCTTTAATTCGAGCATAAAGTAACCGAAATCCTGCGACTTCGACCGCTTTTCCAACCAAAACAAATACTCATCGCGTATCGGAAAAAGCAGTTTTGTGTCCCGGCGACCGTAAATCGGAACGCGAGCGATGCCTTCATTGTAAATTATCTCAAAACCTGTTTCGATAAAAAAATCAGTGTAGTCTTTCGGGTCTAAAATGAAGGTATTAACCTCCGGAAAAATCCGTTGGTAGCGTTTAAAATTGGTACTTGCGGGGTTGGGCAGAATGAGGAATAAGCGACCGTCAGCCGTTATTTTTTGACTGATATTGCGCAGCAGGTCTGCGGGTCGGGGTAGCAGAAAGAGAGAATTTATCAGACAAAAAGCGTCGATTTTTCCGATTTCGGCGACGAGGTTGTGAATATCCTCGACTCTGAAATCCAAATTATCGGCACTGTATTTTCGGCGGGCAACGGCAATATTTTTCGCGGAAAGGTCTGATCCGATTACCTTTGCGGCAGGAAATTTTTGTGCTAAAATATAGGTTGTGATGCCGCTGCCGCAGGGGGTGTCAATGATGGTATTCGCGGCGGTGAGGCGAGTTGCTATGGTGCGGGCGAAGAGGGATTGGGGGTATTTTTTCATTTGCAGTTGTTTTAAATACTGACGGATATTACAGGATTTTCATTTATTTCAGATTATACAAGTACAAATCCGAACCAAACTGACTTTTATGATATATCGGTAAAATATTTAACTGATGCAGACTATCCAAAAGATACTTCCGATGACCGTTATATCCGGTAATTGCACCCGAAAATACGAGCCAAGTTCTGCCTTTAATATTCTGTAGCCTATCAATAGTATGATTCCCGTTTTTATCAACAGTCCACCAATCTTCATTTATAACGGTGTTGGGAGAGGTGAAAAAGCCCGTTTTTCTGTAGTATTGAATAGTCGAAGCGGTTGTCCACGAAGCGTATATTTTATCTTTAGGCTGAATATTTTCTTCTAAAAAAGTTAGATTTTTTTTAATTTCTTCATCTCGCAAAGGAATGCCTTTTATTAATAAAAATGACAGACACAGAGCAGGAATCAAGCAATAAATTACAGTCTTGTCAAGACCGGAATACATGTGCTCTGTTCGACTAAAAAAATCGTTGAAGCCAACACTTGAAACCAACAGCGTCATTGGGATAAAATACAAAATAAGCCGCAGGTCAAAAGGATAAAGCTTCAATCCGGATAAAGTTAAATGTATTACTATCGGCAAAAAATAAAGAAGTAAAATTTTTTTCTGACCGTTTTTTATCAAAGACACGATACCGACTCCCAAGAAAAATGCCGGCACAATACTGCCGTGACCAAAACCAAACAGAGAAAACAAAGATATTTTGCCGCTGCGTACCGAAAAGTATAAAAATTTACGGAAATTCACAGAATTCGGAAGAAATGCGTGGCTGTTAATCCAATACTCTTGTTGAACCGCAACGGTAGGATGATTATGAATAAAGAAAATGTAGTATAATCCAAAAGCAGAAAGCCAAACAGAAAAGGGTAAAATCAGTAATTTTAATTGCACCAAAAAGCTCTCTTCACTTGTTAAAATAATTGTTAAACCTATGGTCAAAAGTACAACGGGAGCAATATTAGAAAAGAAAACGGCAATTACACCGCCTATTGAGATATACACGATATGACTCTTTTTTATTTGGTTATTACTAATCACAAAATAAATTCCCGACAACATACACAAAACATCCGAAGAGTACTGCTTGATGTTGTTAGCATAATTTAGCAGCCAATAATTAAAACAAAATAAAGCTACCGCATAGATAAGCGCAGCAGGTTTTCTGACTTTCTGTTTTATGGTCAGATAAAATATAAGAAAAGAAAGGATATAACACAAAAACGGAAAGAATCTCAAGCTGTATTCTGAATAATTAAAACAGTTTCCGATAGCTTTCTCAATCCACAGGAAAAACAGCGGTGCAACTTGATTGTGTTCTAAGGGTTTTGTCAAATCCAAAAAACTTTTATCAATCAAATTAACTGCAAGTAAAGACTCATCTAACCAAAGATTACGACCGTAGAGATATATTGAAAACGAAATTATAAGACCTGCTGCAACCGTTGTATAGAAGTATTTATTTGCTCCGGACATGAAAAATTATTAACTTTATGATTCGGTAATTACAATGGTTGAGACACCTACTTTACAAATCAACAGGAATGATATGCCAAATTACCTGCTCCTCTCCTCCCACTTCCTCCCTAACGACGGCGGCATTGCTCGTCTGATGACGGAGCTAACCAATCAATTCAAAAAAAGAAATGTTGATTTTTCAGCAATACTTTTAGAAAAAGAAGAGGTACACGTGACTCCGGAGATACATCGAATTCACGCTCCGCGCGGACTAAAAGAAATAATTGCCTACAATAAAATCAAAAATCACAAAGGTATCATAATCAGCGCACTTTGGTACCCGGACGGTTTGATAGCGGGATTTTCCGAAGCTGAAAAAAAGGTGATATTGGTACACGGCTCGGAGCTACTGCCGAACCCCAACAAATTTAAGGAATTTTTCTTAAAACCGTTGCGTAGAAAAACCCTCCGAAAAGCCGATTTAATTGTTGCCAACAGCACTTTTACTGCAAAATTGGTGAAAGAAAACTTTGGAGTAAAAAACGTAAAAGTTATCAATCCGGGGGTGGATGTCAAACGTTTTTCTCCGGGAGATAAGGGGGCGGCAAAAAGGTATTTCAATACCGGGAATAAGTTCGTGCTTTCTACTCTGTCCGTCATTCGCCGACACAAAGGCTTGAAAATTATTTTTGAGGCTTTGGCAATGTTGCCCGAAGAAGTTAAACAAAATATTATTTTATTGGTCGGAGGAAAAGGTGATGCCGTCGCATATTATCGAAAAATCTGTATGGAAAAAGGTATTGAAAATCTTGTACGTTGGGTCGGTTTTGTCGCGGAGTCGGATTTACCCGATTTTTACCGCGCATCCGATTTGTTTTTACTGACTTCACAAACTAAAAACAACGCCGTCGAAGGCTTCGGGATGGTATTGACCGAGGCGCAGGCTTGTGGTGTGCCTGTAATCGGTACGCGGTCGGGGGGTATTTCGGATGCGGTAAAGGAGGGGGAAGGGGGCTTTTTGGTGGAAGAAGAAGACAGCAAAAGTTTGGCAGAACTTATTAAAAAGTATTTTCACATCCCCGACGAGTTGAGCGAAATAGGACGCCGTGCGCGACAAAGTGCAAAAGAAAACAGGAGCTGGGCGCGATATACAGAAGAGTTAATACAACTGCTGTGATTGAAACGGATGTGCTTAACATCAGGAAAACATATTATTTTGCAGTCGCTGCACATGCCCCGCCAAAAAACAAAACAGATTATCATGCAGCGGCAAATCGGCTTCATTTTTCACTTCAATCAGCTTCCCTTTTCTTTCTTTGCCGTTTTTGAGTTTAAAAATTTTGTAATCGTTTATACGCTTTATTTTGTTATAAATTTCTGCTCTGTCATCTTTATTATTGACTCTGTCCGCGCTGCATTCTATAATTATCGCGGGAGCATTTGCTGATGAAAAGAAACGCTCGCCGCCGTCTAATACTTCTGTCTCCCAACCTTCCACATCGATTTTTATCAAGTCGTAAGTATCATCAAATAAGCCGTCAAGAGTTTTGACCGCTACACTGTAATTTTTATCTTCGGTTCGGTTGTTGTCTAACATGGTACTTGCTCCGCGGTTTTCTGTAAAGTTATTTTCCGACAGCACGCCTGTTCCCGTAAAAGCACCTAATGCACAAGACTCGATGCGCACGAAGTTGAAATTGTTTTTCGTAATATTTTTTTGCAATTCGACTAAAATAACAGGATTTGCCTCTACGGCGCATACTTTTCCGCTCGGTCCCGTTTTTGTCGCCGCCAATAAGGTCATCAGACCGATATTTGCGCCTACATCGACGAAAGAGTCTCCTTCTTGCAGAAATAAATCTATCACACTCATAGTACCTTGCTCATAGATGCCTCTTTCATAAACGGCTTTTTCGACAGCATTATCCGTCGGCGATACATTTACGCTGAAACCGAAAATGGTTTCTACCTCGGTGACACTATTGGTTTTCGGTATAAACAACCTGTTAAAAGCCGGTAGAAAATAATGACTGCCCTTCACGTGTTGTATGAAAAACCGGTTAATTCTGCGAATTAAATTTATGTAGCTCATTTTTAAAATATATCAAGTAACACAAGAACAGGCAAGCTAAGAAAAATAAACCGCACCATAATATGATGTGCAGGTTTTCCGTAATAAAAAATCTCAAAGTTAAGGTAGAAATCAGAACACCGAAGGAAAAGAAAAAAGGTGTGCGTATAGTCCGTAAAAATTCGGAAATGCTCATATCTATCAGCCGTAATGCTTTGTAGCTTTCGGGAAAAAATGCAATAAACGACCCTATTGTGTAGCCTGCCGCAATGCCTTTCGGGCCCCAAAACGCACCGATTAAGTAACCGATAAAAACAATACTGCGTGTTAAAAAACCGTACTTTAGCTGTAAATCGGTTCGATTCAGAGAAAGGAAAATACTGTAATTAAAATTTATTAAAGCATGAACAGACCCGCCGATTGACAATACTATCAGATAGAAAGGCAATGCCGCCCATTTTTCTTCTAAAAACAAAATAACGCTCGCTTCGGCAAAAATTATGACTCCGACTAAAATCAAAAGGTAGATAAAAGCAGTATAAAAAATTACCTTCTTGTGTACCGATTTTATCTCCGTAAGAGTAATTTTTTCTCCTGCATAAGCAGGAAATAAAACCAATATCAGACGATTTGTAATTAAACGCATCGGCAAGTGAACGAGTTGATAAGCGCGGTCGTAAATGCCGAGGGCGGTTTTACCGAAAAAAAAGCCGATAATGAAATCGTCCGCAAAACGCATCAGGTAATTTACAATTTTAAAAAAAGTTAAATGCTTTGCTTTACCTAAAATTTTGAAAACAGCGGCACTTTTCATAACGAAATCGGGCGGGCGGTTTGCTCTTATCAAATATGCGCACAATAATAGGAGCTGTCGGCAAACCAATCCCGCAAACAATGACCAAAATCCGTAACCTAAGCAGGCAAAAGTTAATGTTGTAATGGTATCAAATGCAAAAGCTGTTACTTCCGCTTTTGTTGTAAACGCGAAATGCAAATCCCTCACTAATATCGCTCTGCTGACCGTTCCGAAGTTATACAATATACACAAAACGGACACGGCAACAATTAAATTTGCAGCTTCTTCTATACGGAACAATTCCGCAAAATAAGGAGCAAACGTGATTAGCAAACCATAAGTCAGAAAAGAATAAAGCGAGGTAAACCAAAAAATCGAACTCAACTCAACTTGAGTCAAATCTTTGTTTTGTATCACAATCGCCTCGACGTTATCTTCCGTCAGCAGCGAAGGTATGCCGGTCAGAATGAGCACAATCGCAAAAACACCGAAATCTGCGGGCGATAAAAAATAAAACAACAATGCCAGTCTGACGGGCTTCGCAGCTTGTATCAGCAGTTGTTCTAAAGATGACCACTTAACACCCTCTATGACTGTATCTTTTAGTGTTCTCAATTTAATTGATAGTGTTATGGATAAGTCCCGCAGTCAAATTTTCCTGTAAAACCATTTTTTTGTACCAAAGTCCGTATGAAATCAAACGCCACAGCAGACCTGCATCGTTTCGGGCAAGAAAATCATAATTTTTCAAAACAACCGACATATTAACAAACGGAATCGTGTTTATTTGGCATAACAGGGCGTGAATTTTAGTTTTTTCGGCTTGAAAAAACTGCTGCATATCAATCGGAAAACCCATTTTATATTTTCTCCACACCACCTCTCGCGGTAATATTTTTTCCGTAGCTTTTCTTAAAATATATTTTTGCCAACCGTTATGAATCAGATACTCGGGCGGCAGTTGAAAACAAAAATCAACCAAATCGACATCTAAAAAAGGAGCACGCATCTCCATCGGCACGGACATAAAATATTTATTACCGTTGCGCATCCAAAAATTCATTTGGTGGTCGGTAAACTTTTCTTTCATGACCTCCGTAAAATCTGCCGAAGGAAGAATTTGGCGCACGGGTGATTGTGTAAAAACGTCGGCAAGTACCGTTATTAATTCGTTATTCACACCTATTCCCATTCGTTTTTTTAGGTAATGCCCGATAAGGTCTAAACCTTGTCGTCCGCCGAGCATCATTTTTGCAATACCGGAATATTCTCGAAAAGATATTTTTTTGGAATTTATCAGATAGCTAAGATACTGCTTTAGGTAAGCGGGGTAACCCGCTAACAACTCATCGCCTCCCGCCCCGAACATATTGATACCAATGCCTTTACTTTGCAGGATTTTCTGCAAACTATGCCCCATATAAGCGTTCGGACTCAAAAAAGGCTCTTCTGCCTGACTGACAAATATATCAGCATTATCTATCAATTTATTGTCCATGCCGTTGATAACCGTATGCTGTATTTTGTCAGGATACCTTTTGACAACCTTTCTCGCAAACGGTTCTTCGTTATGCTTCGGGTTGTCAAACCTCACGGTCAAAGCGGGTACGGGCGTGTCGTAATTGTTGCAGTACAGAGCAATCAAAGCCGAAGAGTCCATACCGCCGCTCAGTGTAAATCCGATTGGTATATCGGCACGCATTCTGATGTGCAGTGCGTTTTGCAATAAATCGGAAAAAATCGGCAGAGCCGTATCGAAAGAAATATCCTTTGCAGTCAATCTGGCGGCAGGAAGTCGGTAAAATGTTTCTTCCGTCATCCGCAAAGTATTGACATCTATCATACAATAGCTGCCGGACGGCAAAGAGCGAATATCATCCCAGAAAGTCTGATGTGCAAAATCTCGAATGCCTGCGTACAAGAAGTCGGAAATTGCGGTTATATTCAAATTCTTACGAATGCCGGGTACTGCCGCCAACAGCGGTTTAATATCCGAGCTGAAAAACAAACCCTGCTCATTTACCGTAAAATACAACGGTGCTTTTCCGATTTGGTCACGTGCTAAGGTCAGCGTGCCTTTTTTCTCATCATAAACGGCAATCGCAAACTGTCCGCGCAGCATAGCAAAACAATCCGTGCCGTATTCCTGAAATGCCGTCAGTAAAACTTCGGTATCCGTAACGGTTTGGAAGTCATATCCCTTTCCGCGCAGTTTTTCACGTAATTCCGGGTAATTATAAATTTCTCCGTTGAAAATGAGAGTAAAATCTGCCGTCTGCATAGGTTGGTGCCCCTCCGGACCTAAAGCAATAATCGAATAACGCCGATGACCAAAGGCTACGCGATGACTGAATTTTTCGGGCAAATGTGTGAGGTCTTTTTGCAGTACGGGGTGGCTGTCGTGACCGAGAGAGAAGAGGCTTTTTCGGTTTTCGGGATTATACATAAAATAACCCTCGTCGTCGGGACCGCGATGACGAATCAAATCGGTCATCTGCCGCAGAAGACTCGTCCGGACAGTCGATTTTTTGAGAATGTAGCCGCCGATTCCACACATAAATTTGCTTACTTTGTTGTAATCCTTAGTTATACAATACTTAATTCAGACTTCAATGCTCGTTTTTATCTGCGGTCTTTATCGTTCCGGTACTACAATAACCTGGAAAACCCTTGCGCAAGACAAAAGATTCGTATCTTTTGACGAGCCTTTCAGCCCGTTTAGAGCCGACCTGCCTGAGTTAGACCCCGATGAGAGTAATGCAGATTATTTAGATTTTTTCAATAAAAATCCGCGAGAATTTCGGTCGTATTGTGCACCGATATATCCTCAAGAATACTTGTCACCCGACCTGACGGATGCTCAAGTACGTTACATAAAATGGTTTGCCGGTCAATGGGAAAATATGCTGATAGATTTCACCCGTTGCAATTATAAGTTAGAACAACTGCGCCGTATATTTCCCGAAGCGATTATTATTCACCTTAGCCGTCAGCCGGCTGCTTTTGTAACTTCGCACGTGACACACTCACCGCGTGCAGCCGGTGTTTACGCAGCCCTTGCGAGAAAGTACCGCAAATTTACTTTTTTCACCCGTACCGACAGGTATAATTTTTATTCTTACGAAGATATATTGGAAAAGCATTTCGGTACGGAAACCGAACGGATGAAGTCAGATGTTCCGACTTTGAAGAATTTGCCGCTGCATAAAATTCAGGCTTATGTTAAGTTGTTGCTGCTGCATCGACACAACCGACGTGCGGTTGATAAATTTGCAACCCGCTACCCCGAAAAATTTTTGGATTGGCAGTTCGAGAATTTCTTGATTTCACCCGAAAGCCATCTGCAAAACTTGTATGACTTGTTAGGTATGGATTGTTTTTCTTTTGATTTTTCTCGCTTGCGCAGCCCGAACTACGGTTATAGACCTCACAGCGACAAATGGGATGTATTAACGGGATTTTAAGACTATACTGACTGACAACTCGAAACAACTACTCACAAAAAGACATTTAACCGGTAAAGTCCGTTCGTTTACAATATTAAGTAATCAATCGGTGTTCAATTAAATTATTTCTGTTTATTTTTGTTATTTATCAAAAGGCACTGTTTTATAAATCGAAACAAACCCTGCATTAAATCCAAAAAATTAAAAATTCGGCATCCGTATGAGAGTTTTCGTTTTTGTTTTGTTACAAACCCTTTTTTGTTCTGTCGCATTTGCCCAAATGTGGAGTTCCGCACTACAGGACACCCTCTACGGCAACGAGTGGATAGACTTCGAGCAAGCCGACCGATACTACAAAATACAGGTGGCCGAAGACGGCATTTACCGCATCGACAAAAGTAATTTGCCCGCCGCCGCCGCTTCGGTACCCGGCGAAAATTTTCGACTCTTTAAGGCGGGAAAAGAAGTTCCGTTTTATCCTTCAGTGACTGGTACACTCGGCAGTGATGATTATCTGCAATTTTACGGCGAAAAAAATCGAGGAGATTTAGATGAGTTTTTGATGCTGCCCGGCGAAAATCTGCTCAACCCCGAGTACAGCCTTTTTACGGATACTACCGCCTATTTTTTGACTTGGAGCGATACACCTTCCGCTAATTTGATTACTGAAATAAATAATGACATAACTAACCCTCCTGCTCCCGCAAATTTTTTCAGACACCGAGAAATTTATTTTGAAACTACCGACCATAATAAGAAAAAACAGAAAGTAGGCAATATTTCCTTAGAGAAGTCTTTTTTTGATGACGGTGAGGGTTTCGGAAAGCGTATCACAAGCAGTACGGATTTCACGCACGTTTTTCAACTGACCGGCAGCAACAACGCAGGAGCAGCTCCCGTGCTTACCGTGCGTTATGCGGGCGCAAATAATGTTAGCCATTTACAGACTTTTTCGTGGGATGATGAAATCATACTTACCGAAGATTTTACCAATTACGATTTCAAAATAACTTCAACAGAATTAAATTCCGCAGAACCGAATACTGCTTTTGCTTTGAATGCCTTACCGGGAGAAGAAGCTGCAAGCATCCTGAACATCGGCTCTGTCAGCGTGGAATATTCTCGCGATTTTGATTTCGGTTCCGAAAATCTGTTCGTGTTCAATCTTCCGGCTTCCGGTAGCATGACTTATCTGGAAATTCAAAATTTTGCCGAAACAGAAAATATTTATATCTATGACTTAGAGCAAAATATTCGTGTACCCGTTACGGTAGAGGGAAGTCTCGGTAAGGTACTGCTGCCGACGTCCGGCACGGAGCGCAGATTGGTATTGGCGGCTGAAAATCAAGCGGTAAATACCGTATCCCAACTCAACCAAACCGTTTTTATTGATTATTCCGAAAGCAATACGGAGTTTTTTATTATTTCCAACCCGTCTTTGTACCTCGATGGGGCAGGCAATAATCGTGTACAGGAATATGCCGATTATCGCAGCAATGAATTTGTATCCGAAATTGTTGACATCAATCAACTGTATGACCAATTCGGCTACGGTATCAGTCGCAGTCCGATCGGTGTACGCAATTTTGCTCATTATCTGAAGAAGAACTCTGATAACGTCGAGTATTTTTTCTTCATAGGAAATGCCAGAGAATACAACGAAATTCGTAATTCTCAAGATTTAACCGCCGCCGGTTTCTATCTGCCTACCTACGGAAAGCCCGGCAGTGACAACCTTTTGGTCGGCAACGTAGATATTGCACAGCCTGTCTATCCTATCGGTCGCTTAACGGCTCAAAATGCACAAACGATTAAGAACTACCTTGATAAGATTATCGAAACCGAAGAAAATTACAATAACCCGCAAACTTTGGAAGATAGATACTGGATGAAAAATATCTTACACCTTGGCGGCGGCGGTGACGACAACGAGCAAAATACTATCAGAAGCAGTCTGGAAAATATGTCTGTGACATTAGAGAACAGTATGTACGGTGCCGTTCCTTATGCCTTTTACAAAACAAGCACTGATGTGGTAGAAGAGTCTCCGAGTACTGCCATCGAACGAGTGATTAACGAGGAAGGTGTCAGTATCTTGAATTTTTTCGGACATTCCAGTCCGACTACTTTTGATTTTCCTTTACAAAGCCCGGAAGATTATCAAAACAACGGTAGATATTTTTTAATGATATCAAACGGATGTTTTTCGGGCAGATGCCACCGAGACATCAACGGTATAGGTGAAGAGTTTTTATTCGAACCCGGCAAAGGAGCTATCGCCTATTTTGCCTCGAACGGCTACGGCTATATCAGCGCACTCAGCAATTTTACCCGCAATTTTTATGATAAATTAGGTAACGAGATGTACGGAGAAGGTATCGGTAAAATCTTTCAGGCGCAGGTTTCCGAAAGTGCTTCCAACACTTTTTATTACAACGGTATCAATCTGCTTTCGCAACAAAATACCTATCAGGGTGACCCTGCCCTCAAATTGTATCCGCATCCGGGTCCTGATTTAGTTCCCGATGCCTCGTCGGTCGTTGTCAACCCTACCTTAATCAATACTCAACTGTCTTCATTTGAATTTACGGTCGATGTGGTGAATATCGGAAAATACCTGCCCGACAGCATTGACGTAAATCTACGTCTTGTATATGCAAACGGAACGGAAGGATACTCGACGGAGCAGCGTATTACCGTACCGCCCGCTCGCAGGACGCTTACTTTCCAAATACCGATTGACGGAGAAAATCCCGATATTATCGGTCTGAACACAATTTTTATCGAAGTTGACAGCAACAACGAATACGAAGAATTGCCGAACGGAGCAGAAAACAACAACACTCTGCGAAGAGAATCGGGACAAGAGGGCATAGAAGTACTTATTGTCTCAAATGATGTATTACCGATTTTTCCGAAAAAATACGGTATCACCAACCAAGCTGATTTAGAATTAATTGCCTCTACCGTGGATATTTTTGCTGTTCAACAAAATTTTATCATTCAAATCGATACCACGCAGGAATTTAACAGCCCTCTGCTTCGTGAAAATACTATTAATCAATCCGGAGGATTAGTTAAATGGAAGCCCGATTTGGATTTTCAAGACGACGTAGTTTACTATTGGCGTACCGCTCCCGAACCTGAAAACGGTAACTATCGTTGGAACAATTCTTCCTTTTTATTCTTAGAAGAAGCGGAAAACGGTTGGAATCAATCTCACTTTTTTCAATTTGAAGAAGATGAGTACAGTTTTATGACCTTAGCCGAAAACCGTGATTTTAAATTTGTCGAAGATTTTAAGGAAATTTTGGTCAACAACAGTGTCATGTATTACGAAAATGACGACGTAACCTATCCTTGCATCTATATCAATAATGTACCTACGCATTGCGGTACGCATCACTTTACAATTAATCAGGGTGTCAAGTTTTGGGTCTTGGATTCTATAACTTTAGAACCAAAACTAAATTATAACAGCTACTGGGGCGGAGCACCTCGTAAATTTTTTGGCTTTAATACTCACACCGCAGAAGCAAGACAAGAAGCCGTAGAATTTTTGCGTGATAGTATCGAAACAGGTAATTATGTCGGTTTTTTAACCATGCAACGTACTGAAAACTTTGATTTTAAGCCCGAAGATTGGGCAGCAGACAGCGAGACTCTGGGCACCAATCTTTTTGATTTATTAGAAGCGGAAGGCGCAGATTTAGTCAGAGATTTAGAGACCTTAGGTTCAAGACCTTACGCCT
>JAHDCG010000079.1:0-10619 GCA_020629965.1 Saprospiraceae bacterium
TGACGGTTGACGGTTGACGGTTGACGGTTGACGGTTGACGGAAGTTACCGATTTTCCTGCATACTACTGCTTTTCTTGAGCAATATGGTTCATTCCCGAATAGTAAATCAGATACCACTCATTCCCGAATTTAGCGAAACGGCGTTTCATGCCGAAGAGTCCTTTCTCATCGACGATGGCTTCTTCAATCAGGTCGTCATTTACTAATATTTGCTTTTTCAGAAAACCCGAATTGCGCGTCAGCGGGCGGTGCATTTTCCACTCTTCGCGGGTATGAAAAAGAATGCCGTTGCGCGTACCGTCGCTTTGCACATCGGTCGGTAAGCCCTGCACGGGAAACTGAACGTGTGCCATCTGATACAAACTGTCGCTGTGAAATCGCTTGTAAAACTCGGCGAAATCAGCGGGTAATTCCGCAGACAAATTCTCTTCCTGATTTTCATTTCCGCAGGAAAACAAAGCAAATACAACACACAACAAAACAAATATTCTAAGCATAAAAATCAAGTTTTCAGAAAATCACAAAGTCAAAAATTGACGCAACAGTCACACCCTCTCTCCTCTCTCCTCTCTCCTAAAGGTGACGCAGTCACGCCTAAAAAACCGACAACCCCGTCTTCGTCGTCAGCAACTCCAAAACGCGCATGCCCAGAGCAGAATTGCTTTTCGGGTTCAGTTTCGGACTCCAAACCGCCACGCTGTAATAGCCCGGATGTACCGCCGCGATGCCGCCGCCGACGCCCGATTTGCCCGGCAGACCAACGCGAAAAGCAAATTCGCCTGCCTCATCGTAAAAGCCGCAGGTCTGCATTATCGCGTTGATTCTTTTCGTTTGAATACCGCTTAATATTTGCTCGCCGGTTTCTAAAATCACGCCGCGATTGGCGTAAATCATGAATGCCTGCGCCAGTTCTTTGCAGGTCATCGACAGCGAGCAGGTATGAAAATACAAGTCCAAAACGTCTTCTGTTTTGTTGTGAATATTGTCGAAAGATTTCATAAAACTGACCAAAGCCGCATTCCGCGCACCGTGTTTGGCTTCGCTTTTGGCGACCGTTTCGTCGAAATGAATATCATCGCTGCCGACGAGTTTGCGGACAAACTGCAACAATTCCGCACGCGGGTTTTTCATTTGCGACAGCAGCACATCGCATATCACGAGCGCGCCCGCATTGATGAGCGGATTGCGCGGAATACCGCTTTCGTACTCCAGCTGAGTGAGTGAATTAAACGGGTCGCCGGAGGGTTCGACGTCCGTTCTTTCCCACAGGTCTTCGTCCATTTGCCGCACCGCCATTGACAGCGTAAATACTTTGGCAATCGACTGAATACTGAATTTTTCGTTGCTGTCTCCGTGACAATAATGCCCTTTGTCGATGCAGTGCATGTGAATGCCGAACTTGTCGCCCGACACTTTCGCCAGCTCGGGAATGTACTCCGCCACTTCGCCGGGAAATTTTTCGGGCTTGATTTCCCGCGCAATTTCGTCAATAATTTTTTGGTATTCCATAGCGGCAAATTTACACAAAAAAAAGCCGCTGAAAGTCAATTCAGCGGCCGGAAAAGGGTGTTTTAGGTGTTCGGTTATGTCGTAGTTTAGTTATCTTTTTGATTGACGGGATTTATCAATTCTTTGTTCAAATCCTGATAATCCGCTTTTTTGTCGGGGCTGTTATCGCGCAGACGTTCTTCCTTGGTTTTTATGTCCTCTACCGTCGGGTCGTCGCCGGAAACGGGGGCAATTTTCGCATCGTATTTGTCATCGTAAATAATGTCGTTGTCATTTTCCAAAACATTACCTTCCCGCGCATATCCGCGCTGACGATACGCCTCGCCCATGCTGACATATTTCACTTTAAAACCCGAACCGTCGTCCTCTTCATCCGTCAATGAAGTCGGTATATCGATTTCATCATCGGGCAAAATTCCTTTTTCGCGCAAATCCGCCAAAACCTCACCGCGTGTCGTGTAGCTGTCATCGTACTCTCCGTAATTATTATCGAAAGAATAATCCAAATCGACATTCAATTTTCCGTCGTTATCATCCGTCCGCTGACCGACGCGCGACGCTTCGGTTTTACCCATAGTCGTATTGGCTTCTACAATGTCGCTTTCACCGTTCGGAATACCGGGCGTACTCATTTGTTTCGTATCGTCATTCATATCGACCTCGCCTACCTGCCCGTCGGAAGGGCCGCAGGAAATAAAGCCGGCGAGCAATAAAAGCGCAAAAAATTTCTGTAATAAAGTCATCGGTGTTGTATTATTTTTTCGATTAAAAATTTTCATGGTTAGTTGCTGATAGAACGGAGGAAAACGGGATTTGTTCGTTTTTATTCGATTGAGAGGTAATAAGAATACTGTAACTTTCTCCGTCGGGGAGTGGAAATGTACGATGTACGAATTACGATGTACGAGAGGTGCCGGCTCAAATCGTACATCGTACATCGTAATCCGTACATCGCCTCATTTTCCCGTAAAATTCGGCTTCCGTTTCTCGGTAAAAGCCGTCGCCCCCTCAATGAAGTCGCCCGTCTGCGTGACCTCCGTAAAGGCTTCGACTTCCTTGGCAAAACCGTCCGTATTTGCTGCGTAAAAAGCGTTGATACATTCAATCGTTTTCGCAATTGCCAACGGGCCTTTCGAGGCAGTTTTATGGATAATTTTTTCCGCTTTTTCTTTGGCTTCCGCCGGTTCCAAAACGTAATTTACCAAGCCGTGTTGCAGTGCATCTTCGGCCTTCATGTTGTCTGCCGTCAGCAGTAACTCCGTTGCTTTGCTTTTTCCCAAATACTGCAAAAGCCGTTGTGTGCCGCCGTAACCGGGAATGATACCGAGGTTAATTTCCGGCTGTCCGAACAGCGCATTCGGCGTCGCAATTCGCAAGTGACAAGCCATCGCCAGCTCACAGCCGCCGCCCAAAGCATAACCGTTGACCAGTGCAATGACCGGCTTCGGAAACCGCTCGATAGAGAAGAAAATGTCCTGTCCGCGCTGCGAAAGTTTTCCGCCTTCATCATTCGACAAGCCCAAAAACTCCTTGATATCCGCGCCCGCCACAAAGGATTTTTCGCCGCTGCCGGTCAGGATAACTCCTTTTAAATCAGCATGTTGTGGTGCATCTTCCTCAAAGAAATGTTTGATTTCGCTCATCGTCCGGCCGTTCAAAGCATTCAATGCTTTCGGGCGCGTAATGGTGACGGTGTAAATGCCGTCGGTGTTGTCTATTTTTAAATTTTCGTAAGTCATGCTTTTAGTTTAGTTTGTATTGTTAGAGTTGTTGGAGTTGTTTGAATTATGGGGTTCGTTTTGAGGTTGAGGAGGTGGGAGGTTGGGGAGCCACGAAAGCCGCTCTTGTACAGACGCGGGAAAACGCGTCTCAGCGCAGAACAAAACTAAAAATTTCGCAGTCAAATCCCAAAAGCGAAAGCCCCCGTCCACCCGGAGTTGATTGTTTCTTAATTTTATCTGCAAACTTAATCGCGTAGCAAGTTCCCCCATTGGGGGTTAGGGGGGTTTGTGAGCAGAAACCCGCGTCTCAGACCCCCTCCGCCCCCAATGGGGGAACCCTACCGGGAGTGACTTGCGCCCGCCGTCGCACTGGGATTTAGAACAAATCAACCCTACCGTCCACCGTCCACCCTCTACCGATTCTCAAAAAGAAACTCCGCAATCCGAAAATCCAATTCCACGTCGATATCCTGCGCCTCTTCCGCCGGAATTTCCAACATAAACGGTCGGTCGCCGATGCGGTTATGTTTGCGTTTGATAATCTCTTCGCTGAACAAATACAAGCAAGAATTTTCCTCATAAATCGGCGGCAAATCCTGCGTGCGCAGCAGAATATTCGGATTGTGATTTACGGCGCGTGACAGACTGTCCCACAGGCGCGTTTGCAGGCGCGTCACCGAAAAAAGGCTGTCGTAAACCGGGAAATTTTCCAAGAAAGTATCCACGGCGCGCTGCACACTTTCGGCACTCAGCAGCGGATTTGTAGAGTGTGTTTGCAGAAAAAAATCCGCGTCGATTTGACGGATACTGTTCAGCAAGACGTCGTTCATCGGTATCTCGCCTGCACGCAAATGCTCGGGGCGTTCCAGCAGCGTGACCTGCGGAAAATGCTTTGCCGCATCTTCCAAAATAACGGGGCTGTCCGTGTCGATGACAATTTCCGTAATCGCATCGCAGGCAGCCATCGCTTCGACCACGCGGTGATACAAGGGCTTACCCGCAAAATCGCGGTAATTCTTTCCGGGTACGCGCTCGCTGTTGTGGCGCATGGGGATGAGAGCAGCTAATTTCATGTACGGTTGACGGTTGACGGTTGACGGTTGACGGTGGGTTTTCGTCATTTGCCAAGCCGATGGTTTGGACTGAATTTCTTTATTTTTGATAAAATTATCAGCAGCGCGAAAATATAAAAATCAAAACACTTTTTTAGTTGGTTGATGGTTGGCAATCGGTTTTCGTCTTTTACCGAGTCGATGGTTCGGATTGAATTTCTCTGTTTTGCATAACTTATCAACAACGCGAAAATAGGGAAAATTTTTAGATTAACAGGATAGTGATGCAAACGAAAAAAGGTCGAAGATATAACCTCCAACCTTTTTTTTTAATTTCAAAAATCAAACCCCGCACAAGTCAAAGCGGCAGTCTAAAATCTAAAATCTAACGTCTAAAATCTCAACCTTCCTCCTCCTCCGACAACTCCATCTCAATCCGACGGCGACTCAAATCCGCGCCCGTCACGCGCACGCGTACCGTATCACCCATTTTGTAGGTTTTACCGGTGCGTTTTCCGGTCGCTTTGAGGCGGTTTTCGGGGACGTTAAACGGCTCGTCCATCGTTTCAAAGCCGACCATGCCCTCGCATTTGTTTTCCTTGATTTCGACAAAAATGCCGCGGTCGATGATGCCGCTGACCACCGCCTCGAAGTCCTCGCCGATGTGGTCTTTGATAAATTCGACCTGTTTATATTTAATGCTTTCGCGCTCGGCGGCGGTTGCTTTGCGCTCCTGCGCCGAGATGTGTTTACATTTTTCTTCCAGCGGTTCTTTCTTCACGCGCAGGGTGCGGTCACCCAAGTTTTGTTCTAAAATGCGGTGCGCCAGCACATCGCTGTACCGACGAATCGGTGAGGTAAAGTGGCTGTAATGACTGAATCCCAAGCCGTAGTGACCGATATTTTCCGAAGAATAGACGGCCTTCGACATGGTGCGCACGGCAATCGGTTCGAGCAATTTGAGCGCATCGTTGGTCTTTGCCTCGGCGGTCAGACGGTTGTACGCCGCCGCGATTTTATCGGGTGTACTGACATCCAACTGAATGCCTAATTCCTTCGCAAAATTCGCCAAATCCTGTACTTTGTCGGGGTCCGGCTCGTCGTGAATGCGATAGACGAAAGGAATTTCCTGCCCTTTTGATTTTTCCTGAATGAATTTCGCCACCTCTTTATTCGCCAACAACATAAACTCCTCGATGAGTTTGTGCGCGTCTTTGCGCTCTTTGACGTAGGCTTCTATCGGCTTACCGTCCTCGTCGAGTTTAAATTTTACTTCCTCGGCATCGAAGTCGATACTGCCGTTGTTGAAGCGTTTGGCACGTAATTTTTTAGCGAGTTTATCCAGTTTGACGAGTTCGTCGTAAAAGTCGCCTTCGCCGGCATCGACTACCGCCTGCGCCTCTTCGTAAGCAAAGCGACGGTCGGAGTGTATCAGCGTTTTGCCGAACCAAGAGTCCGTCAATTTATCGTTTTTATCGAAAGTAAACACCGCCGAAAAAGTACATTTATCTTCATTCGGGCGCAAAGAACACAACTCGTTCGAGAGTCGCTCGGGCAACATCGGCAGCACTCTGTCCACCAAATAAACCGAGGTGCTGCGCTTGTACGCTTCGACATCCAAGGCACTTCCCGCCTTCACGTAGTGCGACACATCGGCAATGTGTACGCCGATTTCAAAAGCACCGTCGTCCTTGTATTCCACGGAAAGGGCGTCGTCAAAATCTTTTGCCGTGTCGGGGTCGATGGTAAAAGTCGTCACCTTGCGCATGTCGCGGCGGGCACTCACTTCCGTCAGCGGGATGTCCGCGCGCAGGTCTTCCGACTCCGCCATGACCTCCTCGGGGAAGTCCAACTGAAAGCCGTTGTTTATCAAAATGGCTTTCATTTCGATGTCGTTCGAGCCGGGCTGACCGAGCACCGAAGTCACGATGCCCTCGGGGCTGCGCCCGTTGCCTTCGTGCCAATGCGTGACGCGCACGACCACTTTTTCGCCGTCGCGTGCATTGTTGATGTTATTCAAATCGACGTAAATATCGACCGGCATATCTTCTTTGTCGGGAATGACAAAAGCGTATTTTTTCGAGCGTTTGAGCGTACCCATGAAGTGGTCGGTGTTGCGTTGCAGCACTTCCGTGACTACGCCTTCCATGCGTTTGCGATTGCCCGGCGTCCAAGCCTCGATGCGGACTTTATCGCCGTTGAGCGCGCCGTTTATTTTGCGCGAATGCACGAACACATCCGACTCCAGACCTTCACAAATGATAAAAGCCGAACCCGAGCGCGTCATATCGACGTAGCCCACGTATTCGGTGCGGTCGCCGCCGCTGCGCGAAGCATTTTTGGAGGCGTCTTGACCTTTGGCGAGTTGGAATTTAAAATCGCCGAGAGCGCGGAGTTTCTTACGTTCCGCCAGTTTTTCAACGGCACTCATGATGCTGTCTTTCGAGTTGGCGACTTGCAGTTTTTTCCCGATTTGTTTGGGATTGTAACGTTTTTTCGGATTGCGTTTAAAAAGGCGCAGAATTTCGCCTTGCAGGTGACGGGAGGACAATTTGTTGCCCTTTACTTTAGATTTCTTTTTTGACATAGGTTGGTTGTCGGTTGGCAGTTGTCGGTTGACAGGTTGCAACTGCTTAATTTTTTCGTTTTAGATATTTATTTTGTGGTTTTTTGAAAAGGAAATTACGGTTGTTTTGCGTCGTTTTCTCTTTGTCAGAGATAGAAGGAATTTTAGGTGGGAAAAGTTCAATTTTGATTTTTTTCGGACAGGATTGACGGGGTTTTTAGGATTTGAGGGAAAAAGTTCAATTTTGAGAGAATGAATGCACGAAGGTACGAGGTACTTTTCTTGCGAATAGCCTGTGATATTTAGGATTGATTCAGCATTTTGCAAATACAAGTACCTCGTACCTTTTACAGAGCAGCGTTAACGAGATTTCTAAAATTTATGATTCCATTTCATAGTTTTTTAAAAATGTGCACAAAAACTTTAACAGATAAAATAACAGAGCGACGTCACTACCGATAGCAACGTCGCTTTCCGCCGGAATTGAAAAAGAACGGTAGAAATACACCCTAACCTCTCAACCCCCCAACTCCTCAACCTCCTCAAACCACCCCCAACTCCTTCCCCACTTTCGTAAACGCCCCAATCGCCTTATCCAAATGCTCCTGCTCGTGCGCCGCCGAAAGCTGTACCCGGATACGCGCTTTACCCTTCGCGACGACGGGATAAAAGAAGCCGATGACGTAGATTCCTTCTTCCAACAGTTTGGCGGAAAACTCCTGTGCGAGCGGCGCGTCGTAGAGCATAATCGGCACAATAGGTGTATTTCCGGGCAGAATATCGAAGCCGGCTTCCGTCATTTTCGTGCGGAAATAATCGGCGTTGTGTTCGAGTTTATCGCGCAGTTCAGTGTCGTCTTTTATCATGTCTAAGACGAAGTTGGTCGCGCCTACGATGCTCGGCGCCAAGGAATTGGAGAACAAATACGGGCGCGAGCGTTGGCGCAGCATCTGTACCACTTCCGTCGGACCGGCGGTAAATCCGCCCATCGCGCCGCCCAGTGCCTTACCGAAGGTGCCGGTGATAATATCGACGCGCCCCGTGACGCCGCAGTGCTCGGCGGTGCCGCGCCCGGTCTTACCGATGAAGCCCGTCGAGTGGCAGTCATCGACCATGACCATGGCGTCGTATTTATCGGCGAGGTCGCAGATTTCTTTGAGTTTAGCGGTGTCGCCGTCCATGCTGAACACGCCGTCGGTAGCGATGATGCGGCGGCGCGAAGACTGTGCTTCTTTCAGTTTTTCTTCCAAATCCGCCATGTCGCTGTGCTTGTAGCGATAGCGCGCTGCCTTACACAAACGAATGCCGTCGATGATGCTCGCGTGGTTGAGTTCATCGGAAATTATCGCGTCTTCTTTCCCCAAAATCGGCTCGAAAAGTCCGCCGTTGGCATCGAAAGCGGCGGCGTATAAAATTGCATCTTCGCAGCCGACAAATTCCGCTATCTTCGCCTCCAGTTCTTTATGAATGTCTTGTGTCCCGCAAATAAAACGCACGGACGACAGCCCGAAACCGTGGGTGTCGATGGCATTTTTCGCCGCTTTCAGTACCTGCGGGTGCGCGGACAAACCGAGGTAATTGTTCGCGCAAAAATTCAAGACTTCTTTGCCCTGTCGCGTCGCAATTTCCGCACCCTGTTTGGTGGTGATGATGCGCTCTTTTTTGTATAATCCCGCGTCTTTTATTTCCTGAATTTCTTCTTGCAGTGCGGGTTCTATGGTTTTGAACATGTTTGAAAATGGTTTGTATTTGTTAGAATGGTTGGAATGGTTTGAGTTGTCGGAGCCGGGTTAAACTTAAATTTCGGTTTTAATTTTGAAACGATTGCTAAGCACGACTCTCCCCTATCTCATTTGCACAAATGTAGTTTATTTTGCGCGAAAGCTAAACCTCTTTCGCCTTTTAGATATTCCTTTATTGATTAAATTTTCATGACCGAAAGCATCAACTCGGAGCAGTCTAACATCTAACGTCTAAAATCTAAAGTCTCAAAAAAATGTACACATTCTACGGCTCCGAAGCCAACGCGACCGAGGTAAAAACCTTTGTCAATCACATTATCGACGCCAATCTGAAAGCCGAAGAAACGGGTAGTATCAAGTCCCCGATTTGCATTTGGGGGACGCACGGCATCGGCAAAACGGCACTGGCGGAGGAGATAGCGCGGGAAAAAAATTACAAATTTGTCTATATCGCACCCGCGCAATTTGAAGAAACCGGCGACCTCATCGGTATGCCGACCATCGAAAACGGTGCGACGACTTTCAAGCATCCGGACTGGGTGCCGACCGAGGCGGGTCCGGGTATTCTGCTGATTGACGACGTCAACCGCGCGGACGACCGCATTTTGCGCAGTATTATGCAGTTGTTGCAAAATTTTGAGATGGTGAGTTGGAAATTGCCCGAAAAATGGCAAATCGTACTAACCGCTAATCCCGACGGCGGCGACTACTCGGTCACGCCGATGGACGACGCGATGCTGACGCGCATGATGCACATTACCATGAAATTTGACGCGAAGGCTTGGGCGGCTTGGGCGGAAAAAAACAAGGTCGATGCACGCGGCATTAACTTCGTGCTGACCTATCCGGAGATTTCCAAAGGCAGACGCACGACACCGCGCACGCTCACGCAGTTTTTTCGCAGTATTGAAAGTATCGAGAATTTGAAGGAAAATTTGCCGTTGGTACAAATGCTCGGCGCGAGTTGTTTGGACGAAGAAACGGTCGCAGCTTTCGTCACTTTTGTACAGCAAAACTTAGCGGAACTCATTACCCCCGCAGAAATTTTGAACGCAAAAAACTTCGGCAAGGAAGTCGAAAACGCTCTTAAAAAAACAGCAAACGGCAAAATCTTCCGCGTGGACATTATCGCTACCGTTTGCACACGCCTCGCCAACTACTTGATTATCAACGATATAAAACCGACGCCCGCGCAGATGAAGAATATTCAGTCTTTTATCAAGATTGACTTTATTCCTAACGACTTACGCATTGCCCTTTTGCAAGATATTTTTAAAAGTCCTAATCCTCATTTGAGAACAATAATTATGACAGACCCCGCATTGAGCAAAATGTTGGCGACGGGAATGTAAGTTGGGTGATGGGTGGTAGTTGGTGGTTGGTAGGTGTTTTCGCTTTACGGCAAGTAAAAAAGTTTGATGTAGTTTTCTATTAAAGAATAAGAATTTTCGGGGCTGCATTGGCTTTTAGGAAAAATTTACACATCCGTCCACCATCCACCGTCAAACCGTCCACCGTCTAAACAAAGCCAATCCCCTTCTTCGCCGCGCCGCTTTCCTGCTTCAACGCCGCCATTCTGATAGCCGCTGTTGCCGCCTCGATGCCTTTATTTCCGTGCTTTCCGCCGGCGCGGTCGAGTGCCTGTTGGTGCGTGTTTGGCGTCAACAGACCGAAGAGAAAGGCGCGACCGGTGGCGATGCTGAGATTAGTCAGACCCTGCGCGACCGACATATTGATGTACTCGTTGTGCGGCGTCTCGCCGGTAATGACGCAACCGAGGCAGATGACCGCGTCGGCTTTGTGTTTGTTGACCAACATGCGCGCGCCGGCGGTCAGTTCGAAGGCACCCGGCACCTGTACGGTATGAATATTTTCGGGCTTTGCGCCGTGCTTGATGAGCGTCTCGTACGCACCTTCGTAGAGCGGATAAGTGATGTCGTTATGGTAGTCGGAAACCACGATGCCGAAGCTCATTTCGGAGGCGTCGGGCATATTTTTTTCGTCGTAGTCGGAGAGATTTTTTAGTGC
>JAHDCG010000079.1:10719-13356 GCA_020629965.1 Saprospiraceae bacterium
TTTGCAGACCGGATTTTCGGTTACGAAAGGCTTTTCAAACGCAGCGTTACCGCATTTTTGTGGGCGTATAATTCTTCTGCTTCCGCCATCGTTTCTATAGTTTTTCCGAGGTTTTGAATGCCCGTTTTTGTCAGTTTTTGGAAGGTAATTTTTTTCACAAATGAGTCTAAACTGACGCCGCTGTAATTATTGGCGTAGCCGCTCGTCGGCAAAGTGTGATTGGTACCGCTTGCGTAGTCGCCCGCGCTTTCGCAGGCGTAGTTCCCGAGAAAAACGGAACCGGCGTTGCGGATGTCTTCGATGTAGCCGTCGCTGTTTTCGGAAGCAATAATTAAATGCTCGGGCGCGTAGGCGTTGCTGAAACCGACCGCTTCTTCCGCATTGTGTACTAAGACCGCGAAACTGTTTTCTAAGGCTTTAGCCGCAAATTCCGCGCGCGGCAAATCCTTTAATTGTCGTTGCGTTTCTGCGTTGATTTTTTCGATGGTTTCCGCGTCGTCGCTGACTAAGACGACCTGCGAGTCGGCACCGTGTTCGGCTTGCGAGAGTAAATCGGCGGCGACGAAAGCGGGAACGCAGGTCTTGTCGGCAATCACCAAAACTTCACTCGGTCCGGCGGGCATGTCGATGGCGGTGCCGTAAGTTTGTACTGTTTCCTTGGCTTTGGTGACGTATTGATTGCCCGGCCCGAAGATTTTGAAAACTTTGGGAACAGACTCGGTGCCGAAAGTCATCGCCCCGATGGCCTGTGCGCCGCCGACTTTGACGATATTTTTAATACCGATAATATCTGCGGTGTACAAAATCGCCGGGTGAATTTTTCCGCTTTTATCGGGCGGCGAACATAAGACAATTTCTCGACAACCGGCAATTTTCGCGGGCACGCCGAGCATTAAAACCGACGAAAAAAGCGGTGCCGTGCCGCCGGGAATGTACAAACCGACTTTGTCAATCGCCCGATTTTTTCGCCAACAAACGACGCCGGGCATGGTTTCGATTTTCTCGACCTCCGACTGCTGTGCCGCGTGAAATTTTTTGATATTTTGGTAAGCAACTTCAATCGCCGCTTTCAATTCTTCGCTGACTTTTTCTCTCGCTTCCGCGATTTCCGTCTCGCTGACTTTTAGACTTTTTAATTCGACTTTATCGAATTTGCGGGCGTATTCCCGCAAAGCCGCGTCACCGTTTTTTTTCACATTTTCGAGAATATCCGTGACGGTTTGGGTCAACTCGGCGCGGTCGAATGCGGGGCGAATTACGAGGGTTTGAATTTGTTGCGGGGTGGGATATTTGTGGATTTTCATGGTTGTTTTTTTTTCCAACCCTCCCGGCACTCACGTACCCACAGGGGCAGGCCGGGCTGATGGGCTTCGTGCCGTTGGCACTTGTCGGGTGGGTTTAGAGTATCATTTTTTCTACGGGGACGACTAAGATTCCCTCTGCGCCGGCGGCTTTGAGGCGGTCGATGACTTCCCAAAATTGGTTTTCTTTGATGACGGAATGCAGTGAACTCCACCCTTCGATTGCCAAAGGCAGCACGGTCGGACTTTTCAAAACGGGCAGAATATCGCTGATTTCTTTAATTTTGTCGTTCGGCACATTCATCAAGACGTACTTCAGATTTTTAGCCGCCAAAACGGACTCGATGCGAAAGGTGAGTTTGTCTAAAATTGCCTGTTTTTCGGCGGAAAGACGGCGCGACTTTGCCAAAACCGCCTGTGATTTTCCGATGACTTCGACCTCTTTCAAACCGTTTTTAAACAGGGTGCTGCCCGTGCTGACAATGTCGCAGATGCCGTCCGCCAAGCCGATATTCGGGGCGATTTCAACGCTGCCCGCAATCTCGTGGATGTCGGCGGAAATGCCTTTTTTATCGAGAAATTTTTGCAGGGTATGCGGGTAAGAAGTCGCAATGCGCTTGCCCTCGAACCAGGCTGCACCCGAGTAATCCGTGCCCTTCGGCAAGGCGAGCGAAACACGGCATTTGGAAAAACCGAGCGGCAGTACGGTGTCGATTTTGCGGTCGTACTCGACCAATAAATTCTCGCCGATAACGCCGATGTCCGCCACGCCCTGTTCGAGGTAGCGCGGGATGTCGGAGTTGCGCAGATACAAGATTTCGAGCGGAAAATTACGGGCCTCGGCTTTGAGTTGGTCTTTGCCGTTATTAACGGAAATGCCACATTGTTTCAGCAGCCTCATGCTGTCGTCGAGCAGTCGCCCTTTCTTCTGTACGGCTATTTTTAGTTTGGTCATTTTCTTAAATTTGACGTCGAAATACAGCAGAAAACGGGCAAAAAGAAAACCCGCCTGATGTACTCAAACGGGTTTAAATCTATATATTTTGTCAAAAATACACATCTTCACCGGCTCGCCTGAGTGCAAGTCAAAATACGGTGATGATGTACTGCGGTAAATTTCATTTTTTCTGATTGAAGCGCAAAGGTACGCGCATTTTCGGAAGTTCAAACCGCAAAAAGAGGAAAGTGTTTAGAATTGGTTTTTGGGGGTGGGTGATTATGGTTTGTACAGGGTTGACTGTCAGGGAGTTATTGGTGTTAAGTTATTTTCGATTTATTCTGTTTGCCCCGCGTCTCCAAGCCCCTAACCCCGGAGCGGGGAACTTTCTTCGCGCTT
>JAHDCG010000079.1:13456-22366 GCA_020629965.1 Saprospiraceae bacterium
CCGGGCCTGTCCCGACTTCAGTCGCGGAGGTCGGGGGGTCTTCATTTCGACTCTTTGCCCCGCGTCTCCAAGCCCCTAACCCCGGAGCGGGGAACTTTCTTCGCGCTTGAGTCTGTGGGTTGATTTTCTGATTTCTCGGTTCTTTTATTTTTGAGTAGAAACGGACTTTGAGATTTACAATTTTTAAAGTCGATTTCCCATTCAATACGAATTTTAGTTTTGAAGATATATACTCCCCCGCTCCGGGCCTGTCCCGACTTCAGTCGCGGAGGTCGGGGGGTCTTCATTTCGACTCTTCCTGTAAAAAATACCTTTCCCAAACCAAAATAAAGTCCGTATTTTGAAGCGAAAAAAATCAGCGTAAAATCATAAAAAATCACCCCGACACCTGTACGGGGTCAGCGTAAAAAATTTACAGCCAAATACAAAAATGCTCAAACCTCTCATCCTCAACGGCGATTTCAAATACGTCCTCGATGCACTCGAAAAAGACCGTAAAAGTATGTTCATCACCGGGCGGGCGGGCACCGGCAAATCGACGCTGCTCAAACTCTTTCGCAATACCACACGTAAGCGCGTTGTCGTGCTCGCACCGACGGGCATTGCCGCGCTCAACGTCGGCGGACAAACGATTCATTCTTTCTTCGGCTTCCCCGCGCGACCGCTGAAAACGACCGACATTAAGAAGCGCAGACAGCGCGGCATTTACCAAAAAACGGACATTCTCATCATCGACGAAATCAGTATGGTGCGGGCGGATTTATTGGATAATATCGACCGTTTTTTACAAATAAACCGCGAAAATCCGCTGCCCTTCGGCGGGGTGCAAGTGGTGTTTTTCGGGGATATGTTTCAACTGCCGCCGGTGGTCGCGCACGAGGCAGAGCGGCTGATGTTTCAAGGCTTTTATGACTCGCCGTACTTTTTTTCGGCGAAGGTCATGGAGGATTTCGATATGGAAAATTTGGAACTGCGTAAGGTCTATCGGCAGGAAGGCAGGCACTTTTTGCGGCTGCTCGACGCGGTGCGGCTCAACGTAGCGGACTACGATGACTTGGAGGATTTAAACGAGCGGTTTATCCCGAATTTCGAGCCGGAAGATTTTTGGATTACTTTGAGTGCCACCAACCGTATCGTGGACAGAATCAACGCGCACGAAATGGCGAAACTCGACGGGCGCGAGTTCATTTACCCGGCGAGTATCGGCGGCGAATTTAATCCGCTGCACTACCCCACCGACGCGCTGCTGAAATTCAAAGAAGGCGCACAGGTCATGTTTATCAAAAATGACCAAGAGGGTCGATTTGTTAACGGCACCATCGGGAAAATCGTAGAATTGGACGAAGATTTAATCCGCGTCGTCGTGCTTATGAAAGGCAAAGAAATGTTTATCGACGTGCCGATTATGGAATGGGAAATATTGAAATATACCGTCAGCAAGACCAATCCCGAAGAAATCGAAACGGAGGTCATCGGCACCTTCGAGCAGTATCCGCTGCGGGCGGCGTGGGCGGTCACGGTACACAAATCACAGGGAAAAACCTTTGACAAGGTTATTATCGACCTCGGGCGCGGCGCCTTTGCGCACGGTCAGACTTACGTGGCACTGTCTCGCTGCCGTACCTTAGAAGGTGTCGTTTTACGCAAACCGATTACGCAGAACGACATCATTACGGATGAAAAAGTAGTGGATTATTACGAACGGATGTTTTGAGTTTAGACTACGGCATAAAATTTTCGAGGTAGCCCCAATAGCCGCCGTATTCCGGGTTTTTACGCCAATAGCGCGCAGAATCTTCCAGCTGTCTGAATACTTTGTTGTACAAAAAACCCAATGCTTTAAAGGGTTTACCGTTGTCGGTGTAGGCATCGTCATTGATGATATAATTGTCCGCTTTCTCCTCAATTCGCTCATCCAACGCATTCAAAATTTCATCGATTAAAATTTGTTTGCGCTCGATGGTCGAAGTCGGCTCGGGACGATTTTTTCCTCTGCCCTCGGCGAGGTAATAATCTTTCAGTTTTCCGTACACATACTCGGCGTCTTTATCCTCCGTTTTCGGAAATTCCCGCTTGACTTTTATGGCTGCGGACTCGATAGATTGCAAAACGGGCATTAAATATTCGGGCGGTGCTTGCATGAATGACGATTTTATTTGAGTGAAAAAATTGGTAACAACTACCGACAAAAAACGCCGGCAAATCCGGATTTGTTCGCTAAAATGTCCTCGCCGTTTTTTTTCACCGCAACACCGTCACCCGCTCCCGCCACAGCACCCGCCCGCCGTGACTGATTGTCTGAAAATACAAACCCGACGCAAGATTATCCGCTAAATCTATCCGCTGTCGTCTGCCCGCGTCGAGAGGTCGGCTGCTCACCAATCGACCGCCGGCATCGTGCAGTTGCCATACGCTGCCCGCAGGCACACTACGCCGCATTTGCAAATAAACAAAATCGCGCGCAGGGTTAGGCAAACTCGTAATCTCCTCTTGCCGATAGACCTCCGCCGTTGCCGTGCTGATGATTTGCAGCGTGCGGCATTTGCTGTCGCTGCCGTAGGCGTTGCTGACGGTGAGGCAGACTTCGTAAGTGCCGCTGCTCGCGTACTCGTGTACGGGATTTAGCTCGTTGCTCGTATTGCCGTCGCCGAAAGTCCAATACCAATCGGTCGGCTCGTAGTGGGTGACTTCGGTAAATTCTATCGTCTTGTCGTCGAGGGTGTCGGTATCGTAGCGAAAATCGCAGAGGGGCAGATTGTCGATGCCGAGGGTGTCGCAGGGGCTGCCGTCTATGGGACCGAGGCGGTAGTTGGGGTTGTTTGGCATAGTAAAAGCGTTTCGCACCGGCAATAATAACCCTGCTTCTTCAAAACGTGACTCTGCCCCCGCTCGATTCGGCTGATGAATAATATGAAGAACATCGTTTCCTGTTTGGGTTGTAATGTATATTTTGCCGTCCGGTGCGAGTTGAGTTTGATAAAATCGAGTCGGTAAACCGAGGGAAAGATTATCGGTATATTCGGCAATCACTTGTTTTGAGGTAGGAATGTCGTCTGCCCATAAATCATATTGGTACACAAAATCGTAAGAGGAACAATAAGCAAAACGAGAGTTGGGAGAAACGGCTACACCTACTGCCAAAGCAAAATGGTCGTGAGAATTTTCCGAAATAAATTCTAATTCACCGGTACAACGGTTGAAGTTATAAAATTGGACAAAATGAGGCTCATCGATAAAATGTACCTCATAACGCACAAACATACTACCGTCCGGAGAAAAAACAAACTGCCCCAAACCGTCCGCGACGGGCGGACCCGTTTCTTGAACACTTGACAATGTCACTCCTTCGGGACTCAACAAAAACATATAATAGCGATTATTATCACGGTCGGCGTTCACTATCCACCAATCCCTGCCGTTAGCATGTCTGACTCCATGAGTTCCTCCGTTGGCAAACATTCCTTCATTCAATACAACATTTTTCTCTATCACCAATCCGTTTCCCCCGTTTGCATTCATGTCGAGATGCGTATATTGAAACTTTGGCGACCAACCGTCTATGATTTCGTAGTCAATAACGTCTTCCAAGTGAAAAATGAAATACTCGCCGGGATGTTCGGGAAAATCTAAGGCTAATGCTCCCTGTGGTAAATTATAACCACTAATAACATAGTCTTGAAAAAGTATTCCGGGGTTCATCCCGAAACTATTCGGAATAGTATCATGGTTTGAGTTACCAATACATATACCGTTTGTATAAAATAGTAAGTCACCGTCAAGGTCAGAATAAACCGCAGAGGTAGTTCGAAGTCTCATAGTCATTTCTACTTCCTCTTCAGTTTGCACATATTGAATATCATCAAAATTAATTCGAGCGCGTCCGAATTTCAATACTTCATCAGGAATACCGTAACCGAGCAGCCAATTATTATCATGCTTCTGCCCAATCCCCTCTCCCAAAAAAGTAAAAAGTAACCCCAAAATCAATAAATTTTTCATAGTCGAGTGCACATTTAAAGGGCAAAAAAAATCCCTCGGTTAATATTCTGTTTGCGGCAAAAAATCTTTCAAGCCCAAGATAAACATATTTCAACAAAAAATAAATGTGACCGACCCCATAAACCTCGGTCTTTATCACGCGTTCCAAAGTAGCCGGGTTTGCATTATTGGATTTTTTGCTACATTTGGCTTTATTTTCAGACCAACAGACACAAGTAACACAGCTATATGCCGGACAGAAAACTAACCGAACTGAATAATTATTTGGACAAAATCGTCGAGGAGCTGCCGACCGAAAGAGACCACAAGAAATATCTGAAGCTCTTTGCCGGTGCGCTGCGCGATGCGGCACAGCATATCTTGGAGGTCGGGGATGCCGCCTCGGCGCAGGTCTTGGTCTTCGAGTCCGAAAAAAATACCTCCGCCGAGTCGGTGCTGTCCTTCTTTTTGGCTTTTAAATGGGCACCCCGCGCCAAGGCACTGTTGGTCTTGTGGCGCGATATGCTCTTCGAGCAGGAAAAAGCACAGGTGCTGCTGCGCAACGGCAAAACCGACGAAGAGTCGCTGCACACCCTGCGCGAACGCTGCGAAACCACCCTGCACCAAGCCATTCAAGACCTGCGCAAATACCTGCAAAATCAAACCGAAGCGCACGGGCAAACCGATAAAGCCAAGAAATTTCTCGCGCCTCTCTTCCTGCAAACCAACCCCTGGGGCACTTACAAATTACAAATTCAAACCCTCGCCGAGCAGACCGAAGTCCTGCAGGAACGCATGCGCGCGCTGCTGTTTACTACCGATACTTTTGAAAAAATCGACGGACTGATTCGCAAAACCGTCATCGACTGTCAGGCGGAAATCGGGGAGGCACTGCTGTCTTTAGACACCGTTATCGCTTACGTCAATGACAATGCCGCCGAAAATCCGGGGAAAATAATCACCTATTTAGAGTCGGAAGAAGCGAAAATACAAAACCACGACCACGGCTCGCAATTTACCGCCGAGCTGTACGAATTGATTGACAAACTGCCCGCCGACACCGACGTACCCGTAGCGGTCAGCGGCGGCCCCGTCGAGGTGCGGGAGGTCAACTTCAAAAAAAGCGCGCGCGCCTGGTTAGATTCCGAAATCTTACCGCAACTCTACGAAGTCTGGGAACTCACCGAAGGCATCCGCACGGGTCTGAAAATGTCCCTGCTCAACGTGCGCAACCGCGCCGTGCTGCTCAACACCGAGCAGGCGGAAAAAGCCGGCCTGACAGAGAGTTTGGACTCGATTACCAAGCCTTTGTTGCTTTTTAAGGAGACTTCCGCTCGTCTCAAAGCGGAGTGCACCGACATTTACACCACCATCGACACCCGCCTCCGCAGCGAGTTTGAAACGGCGGCGGTATATCGCACGGACAAAGAATTTTTGAACATTCCGCTGCAATCCGCCATCAATCAAATCGTCTTTTCGCAGGGCGCATTTTTGACGCGGGTCAAAGATTGGTTCGTCAAACAAATTAACCGCGTCCGTCGCATCCGTACCGATGTGCGCCGCGAAGATGCCTTGAGTATTTCGGAAAAAGTGGTGCGCTACTTGGAAGAACGCGCGCCCGATGTCAAAAACAGTCAGTACGCCAGCATTTTTCTGACTAAAGGCTACATCGGCGAGTCTTTTCGCGTGGGTCGGGAGGAAGAAATCGCACGCATGGAAAAGCTCATTCGGCAGTGGAACAACGGCTACCGCGGCTCCGTGCTGCTCACCGGCAAACGCTTTTCGGGGCGCACCCTCTTCGGCGATTTGACCTCCGACCGCTTTTTTCACGGCAACTCCATCGCGCTGCAACCCAATACCGAAATCGACTTCAACGGTCGCCGCTTTCAGACTTCTTACAGCCTGCGCGAGGCTTTGGATTGGGTCGAAAAACACACCATTAACTCCCGTTCGATGTTGTGGCTGGACAATCTCGAACTGTGGTCGAACGCCGATAATCCGGTCAGCGAAAATGTCCGCGCCCTGCAAAAATTTATCGACAGCAACGCCGGTCGCATTTTTATCGTCGTCAGCGTCTCCAACTGGCTACAGGATTATCTGAACCGCACCCACGATCTCAACAAATATTTTCAGGCGGAAATCAACATGGACAAAATGCCGCGCGCCGACATTGCCCGCGCCATTGCCATTCGTCACGGCGCGACACACCGCAAGTTAATCAACGAGGAGGGTGAAGAAATTTCGTCGTCCGATTTCGCAAAATTTACCAACACCGTCTATCGCCAAACCGAAGGCAACATCGGCGAGGCACTGCTGCGTTGGTCGAACAGCATCGAGCCGGCGGGCGAAAACGAGGTGCGCCGCCACAAAAAAACGGAAGCGGAACTGCCCGAGTTCATTACCTCCGACACGGGCATCGTCCTGTCCGCCATCATGCTGCGCAAACGTACCAACGAGTACAATTTGCTCAAAGCCTTCGGCTCGCCGTTCAAAAATAAATACGCCGCCATTGTGCAAAGACTACTGAGTCTGGGTCTGCTGCACCGCCACCTCGACGGCAGTCTGGAAGTCAAAGAAACGGCGGTCAACGACATCGGGCGGCAGTTAGACAGACAAAACCGCATTAAGTTTTATCGGTAATACGGTGGACGGTGTAAGGTGAACGGTTGACGGCGTGCGGCTCTGTTCCCTTGCTTTCCTCCCGGAAAAAATTTCGCAATAAGATATAAGAATAAATTCAAGCAAAGACCGCACACAACCATCAACTACCAACCACCAACTATCAACCAAATTTATGGAACATAACTTTTTCTCCTGGACTAACCTACTCGAAGTCGCTCTCTTTTTGGCACTTTGGTACGCTATTCTTTATTTCTTTCGAGATTTGAGCAAGCGTACTTCCGTTTTCGGCACTTGGCAAAAATACGCCGAGCGCATCGGAGAAGTCTTGCTGCTTTTTTACGAACCTTTTGCTGCGATAATGTTGGTGAGTGCCTTCGTTTTCATCAATCCGCTGTTGCACGGCTCGTTGGTTTTGCTGCTGGCGGCGATTAGTTTTCGGCATTTGCAAAATTATGTCAGCGGTCGCATCATTCGTTTTGACAAAAATATCAATCCCGGCAAAAAGCTGAGCAGCAAGGATGTACGCGGCATTATTTTTAAAGAACGCCGCTTGGGTTTGGAAATTAAGACGGGAAAAGGTTTGCAATTTGTCGGCTACCAAAAGCTGCTGAAAGAAGGCTACATGCTGTTAGCGGATGAAGAAATCGGCGGTTTTTACCGACTGCGCATCACGCCCGAGCCGGAAAATAAAGTCAAAAATCACAAGCAATTCGTGCGCGATTTATTGATTTCCGCCCCCTACCCCGACCGCAACTACCCGCCCGAGTTTTCGCAAAGCGAGGGCGTGGACAGTGCCCTTAATGTGCAGGTCACCGTCCGCGAAAAAAATCATTTGGAGGACTTGCTGACCTTGATTCGGGAGCGCGGCTACGGCTGTAAGGTTTTGAAAAAATAGGGGCAAAGGTTGAAAAGGTTAAAAGGGTTGTAAGCTCTGCGATGCAGAATAAACAGTTAAACAAATCAACGATTAAACACCAAGAAATATGCTTTTTTTAATGTTCGACGCAATGGAAACCTACAGTCTCATTATCGAGGCATCGGTTATCATTATTTTATCTTTTGTTTTCGGCGAAATATCCCGTAAAACCAATATTCCTTCCGTGCTGATGCTGATTATTTTGGGTATCGGTCTGAAGTTCGCTTTGGATGCCGTCGGCGGCGGAGAAATCGACTTTTTCCCCGTATTGCAACTGCTCGGCACCATCGGTCTGATTATGATTGTGCTGGAAGCCGCTTTGGAGTTGGAACTCAAGCGGGAAAAAGCCGTACCGATTGCCAAAGCCATGGGCATCGCCCTCATCGGGCTGCTGTTATCGACTTGGATAGCGGCGATTATTTTGCAATATTTTATTCCTGAAATGACCTCGACCACGGCTTGGCTCTATGCCACCCCGCTGTCGATTTTGTCTTCGGCGATTATCATTCCGAGTGTGACGGGTCTGAAGGAAAACAAAAAAGAATTTCACATTTACGAAAGTACTTTTTCGGACATCATGGGCATTATGCTTTTTTATTTCCTCACGGGAAATGCCGAAATCGCCGAGGCGGCGGAAGCGGGCGGAGCGGGCAGCGGACTGGCGGCTTTCGCGCTCAACGTTTTTCTGACCATCTTTTTGTCACTGGTCGCCAGCTATTTAATCGTCTTGATTTTCCAAAATATCAAAGGACATACCAAGCTCTTTTTGCTCATCGGCGTCTTGCTTTTACTCTATGCCGTCGGCAAAAAAGCGCACTTGTCTTCGCTGATTATCATTCTGATTTTCGGTTTGCTGATTGCGAATATGAAGCTGTTTTTCAAGCCGGCCTTTCTGCAAAAATTACTCAAACACGAAAGTGCCGAACACATTTACGAAGGGCTGCACGTCATTACCATGGAAACCGCCTTTGTCGTGCGTACTTTTTTCTTCGTCATTTTCGGTTTGACCATCTCTCTGGCGAGTTTGGCGAGTATGAAGGTCGCCATGATTTCTGCTTTAATTATCGCCTCGATTTACATCATTCGCTTTGTCATTTTGCGCATTTTTGTCGGCAACGACATCGTTCCGCAGTTGTACATCGCGCCGCGCGGCTTGATTACGATTTTGCTTTTTTACGCCATTCCCGAAGAGTTACAAGTCGCCGCATTCGAGCCGGGCATCCTGCTTTTCATCATCATCACGACCAGTTTGATTATGACGGGTGCTATGATTTACGATAAAAAACGCGCCGGCAAATCGGTCAAACAAGCTACGGATAATCCGGTCGGTTTTGAGAAATGGACGGCACCGCGCCTGGAAGAAAAAGCCTAAGATAGTTGGTGGTTGGTGGTTG
>JAHDCG010000079.1:22466-27003 GCA_020629965.1 Saprospiraceae bacterium
GTTGGTGGTTGGTGGTTGATAGACGGCAGGGCAAATTCCTGACGACAATATTTCCGCTTTAGTGCATTTTTTCCAATTCAATCAGCAGACAAGGTTTCTTCACGAAAATCTTGTCTGCTTTTTTATTTTACTACTTTTGCGCCTTTTCACAAATAATATCAAAAAGGACGGTAAGTACGGCGCACTTCCAAAGTGCGTTATACTTGCAGCTTAAAACACAAAAACGACCACCCCTATGCGCATCGACCAACGCCTGCAAACCGGCAGATTTTTCAACTACAAAGGTCACCAAATCTTTTACCGGAGCCGCGGCACGGGCGAGGCTTTGTTTCTCATTCACGGCTTTCCGACTTCGGGCAGAGATTGGCATAAAATCGAAGCGCAACTCGCCGAAAAATTTACGCTGTACATCCTCGATATGATTGGTTTCGGGCTGTCGGACAAGCCGAAAAACTACGGCTATTCTCTCACCGACCAAGCAGACCTGTGGGAAGTTTTCGCCGAGAAAAACGGCATCGAAAGAGCGCACATTTTAGCGCACGACTACGGCGACACCGTCGCGCAGGAACTCATCGCCCGCCACATTATGCACCGCCGCGAACGCGTACAAAGTCTTGATATTCAATCGGTTGCTTTGCTCAACGGCGGCATTTTGCAGGGCGGTTATCGGCCGCGTTTTATTCAAAAAATGTTAGCAAGTCCGGTCGGCGGTTATCTGCACCCGTTTATCGGCAAGGCGAGTTTACGGCGTACTTTTAACAATATTTTCGGCAAAAATAAAGCGACGGCGGAAGAGATTGATGACTATTGGGAAGAGATAAATTACAAGCAAGGTAAGCGCGTCATTCCGAAGATAATTCAATACCTGCACGAGCGCAAAAAGAAGCAAACGCGGTGGGAAAATGCACTCGTTAACTGCCCCGTGCCGCTGCTGTTGATTAACGGCACACAAGACCCGATTTCGGGGCAAAATATCGTAGATTTGTTTAGAAAAAAAGTGCCGAACGGCGAGGTTGTCGAGTTGCCGGAAAGCGGACATTATCCGCAATCAGAGCAGCCCGAGGAGGTTTTGGCGGCGTATCTTTCTTGGGTCGGAAGGTTGAGGAGTTGAAAGGTTGAGAGGTTAGGCAGTTTCCGCCCTCAACATCTTTTTCAAAAACACAATCTGCCCCAAATGATAATGCGCATGCTCGACAATGCCGTGCAAATTGCGGTGATAATTACCGTATTTCTCCTCGACAAAAGGCTGCGCAAATCGCTCGTCCGGCAGCTTTTCAATCAACTGCGCGAAGGTCTCCGCCTCCGCATAAATTTTTTCCAAAAGCGCCTCCCAGTCCGCCTGCCCGTGCATTTCGGGCACCGCAAAACTATCCGCATCCTTTGTCGTCAACGCACCGCCGCGCAGCACCTCCGTCACGCCGACGGTGTAATAATGCAGGTGGCAGACCAAAACCGCGATGGTGTTCAGTCCGTAAATTTGCCGCGTTGCCTCCGCGTAAGTGACATCGGCAAGCGTTTCTTTGAGCGCAACGCCTGTCCAATTTTTTCCGAAATAAACGTTGCGGTAATTGGCGGCGAGTAATTTTGCAAAAGTCATTTTAATTCGTTGTCAGTTGTCGGTTGCCCGTTGTCGGTTGCGCACGGTCAACGGGCAACCGACAACCGGCAACTAAACCTCAAGGTCAACATCAAATCTCTCCTCCCACGGCAGTCCCTGCTCTCCCAATTCCTCCAAAAACGGGTCGGGATTAAACTCTTCCACGTTGAAAACGCCCGCGCCTGTCCACTTGCCTTCGAGCATCATTTTCGCACCGAGCATAGCGGGCACGCCCGTGGTGTAGCTGACGCCCTGTGCGCCCGTCTCGTCGAAGGCGGCTTGGTGGCTGCAGTTGTTCCAAATGTAGTAAGTCCGCTCTTTGCCGTCTTTAATGCCTCGGATGCGGCAACCGATGGAGGTTTCGCCGACGTAATTATCGCCGAGGCTGCCGGGGTCGGGCAAGACGGTTTTCAGAAATTCCAGAGGAATAATTTCCTGCCCTTTGTGCATCACGGGCTCGATGCCCGCCATACCGATATTTTGGATGACGCGGAGGTGCGTCAGATATTCCTGCCCGAAAGTCATCCAAAAGCGGGCGCGTTTGATGGTCGGGTAGTTTTTCACCAGACTTTCCAACTCTTCGTGATACAGCACGTAGCTGTCGCGCACGCCGATATTCGGATAGTCGAGTTCTTTTTTGATTTCAAACGGCTCGGTTTCCACCCACTTTCCGTTTTCCCAATAGCGTCCGTTTTGCGTGATTTCGCGGATGTTGATTTCGGGATTAAAATTGGTCGCAAAGGCCTTACCGTGGTCGCCGCCGTTGCAGTCCACGATGTCGAGATAGTGGATTTCGTCGAAGTGATGCTTATCCGCGCGGGCGGTAAAAATGCTCGTCACGCCGGGGTCGAAGCCACAGCCCAAAGTCGCCGTCAGACCCGCATCTTTAAAGCGGTCTTGGTAAGCCCACTGCCAAGAGTATTCAAATTTAGCTTCGTCTTTCGGTTCATAGTTCGCCGTGTCGAGGTAATGCACGCCGGCTTCCAGACAGGCATCCATAATTGTCAAATCCTGATACGGCAACGCGACGTGAATGACCATTTTCGGACCGAAGGCTTTGATGAGTTCGACGAGCTGCGGCACGTTTTCGGCATCGACGGCAGCCGTGGAAATTTTTTGGTAACCGACTTCTTTTTTGACGGCTGCGGCAATTTCGTCACACTTGGATTTGGTGCGCGAGGCGAGCATTATTTCGGAAAAAGTACCGGGGTTCATAGCGCATTTCATGGTGACAACGCGACCGACACCGCCGGCTCCGATGATGAGGACTTTGGACATGTTGGTTGAGATTTTAGATTTTAGATGTTAGATTTTAGACTGCTTGCGTCTCTGCCGTTAACACTTTTGCTAACGTTGTTTTGACTGTTTTGTGCGGATGAATTTCGCTTTGCTAAAATTCATGTTTGCTGCGAGCAAAAATCGGTTTACTTTGCGATTTTATTGCGGCAAATTGCACAAAACTCTTCTGCTGTGTCTGCGCGGCAAAAGTAATAATTTTGAGAAAAACCGTCAAACGTTTTCAATTTTGAAATAACTTCGTTGAGTCAAGTGCAAGGCACTTTGAAAGTGCCCCGCACTCGTTAAAAATTGCCGGACGTTTCCGAACTTGCAATCAGAAATAAGTCTTAGGTCAAGCAAAGGTACAAGTCAAAACGGGAGTCTAACGTCTAAAATCTAAAATCTCAAAAGCAATGACCAAACAAGAAAAAATCGACGCTTTCGACCCCAACGGCGTCGGACTGAACAACGGTAATTTTATCGGTTTGCCTTTCAATGAAAAAGACGCTGAAATCGTACTGCTGCCCGTGCCGTGGGATGTAACGGTTTCTTTTGCGGAAGGTACGGCAAGCGGGCCGGATAACATTTTGGAGTCCTCGTACCAATTGGATTTGGGCGACCTCTTCGCGCCCGAAGTGTGGAAACGCGGTATCTTTTTTAAGAAAAAAAGTAAGAAAATAGCCAAGCGGGGGAAAAAGCTGCGTAAATCCGTGCGCAAATACATTGATTTTTTGGAGAACGGCGGAGATGTGACGCGCGATACGGAAATGATGAATATTCAGGCGGAAGTGCTGCTTGCTTCTTTGGAGTTGAAGGATTACGTCAAAAAGAAGACGACCGCTTTGCTGAAAAAAGGAAAAAAAATCGGACTTCTCGGCGGCGAACACAGCGTGCCTTTAGGCTATTTGGAGACTTTGGCAGCGCACTACGGAAACTTCGGCATTTTGCAAATCGACGCACACGCGGATTTGCGACGCGCTTATGAGGGTTTTACTTACTCTCATGCTTCTATTTTTTATAATGCTTTGAAAATCAAGGAAGTGACCAAACTCACACAGGTCGGTATTCGTGATTTTTGTGAAGAGGAGTTGGAAGTCATGCGTCGAGAAAGCGGGCGGGTGGTGACTTTTTTCGACCAAAATATGAAGGAGCAACTTTTTAACGGCACGACTTGGGCGGCGATTTGTGCGCGAATTGTCGAGAGCCTGCCGCAGCGGGTTTATGTGAGTTTTGATATCGACGGTTTGTCGCCCGATTTGTGTCCGAATACGGGTACGCCGGTGCCGGGCGGATTGAGTTTTGACGAAGCAACTTTTTTGCTGCGACAGGTGAAATTAAGCGGGCGCGAGATTATCGGTTTCGACCTCTCGGAAACGGCGGCGGCAGGGCACGATTGGGACGGGAATGTGGCGGCACGGATGGTGTATCGGTTGTGTGGGGTGTTGTGATTTTGTTATAATTCCGACCCGACCCGGCATTTACATACCGAGCTGAAGTGCATCTTGCCGGTGGCACTACGGGGTAAGTGTTTTTCTTGAATGATAAGTAATTATTCTTCTGTAACTACTTGAGTGTCTGACACCATATTCACGCAAATAATGAGAAATTTATGTTTTTTCGAGGTCTTGCGAACAAAAGGTGTCTGACACCGATGTTGAGATT
>JAHDCG010000080.1:0-18293 GCA_020629965.1 Saprospiraceae bacterium
AATAAAAACCGGTACCGGTGCTGTAGGGCGTGGCGACTTGGACGGCGGGGGTGGTGACGGGTGTTTTGTTTTCCATTTTCGAACCTTGAAAGGTAATCAGTTTTTTTAGACAGGATTAGAGGATTTTTAGGATTTTTCTATTTTGACAAAACGAAAAGACGCTGACTAAAAATCCGCATTAATATGCTTTATCCGCATCGTCCGCGAATCTATCCTCCCTCCTCAAACCACCCTGCATACATCACATAGTTATTCGCAATTTTTTCGATGCGCTCCGCGAAGAGCTCGGGCGATAACTGCTTGACTTTTTTTGCCGGTACGCCCGCATAAATCCAACCGCTTTCCAAACGGGCATTCTCCAAAACCACCGCCCCCGCCGCAATCAAAACGTTGCTTTCCACCACCGCTTTATCCATCACTATCGCCCCCATCCCGACCAAGACGTTGTCATGTATCGTGCAGCCGTGAATGATTGCCCGATGCCCGAGGGAGACGTTATTACCGATAGTCGTCGCCGCCTTTTCGTAAGTACAATGCACAATCGCCCCGTCCTGAATATTGACTTTATTGCCGATACGAATCGCATTCACATCTCCGCGCAGCACGGCGTGAAACCAAACGCTGCACTGCTCCCCCATTCGGATGTCGCCAACCAAAACTGCGTTTTCAGCAAACCAACAGTCCTTTCCGTACACGGGCGTTTTCCCCTTAACCGCTTTTATCAATGCCATGATTCTCTTCGCTTTTCGACAAAAGTACAAAAGCGCAAAGAAATTTTGGCTTCTTTGCGCTTTTGTAGTGAGTTAAAAGTTGTCGCTTTATTTTTTCAAAGATGTTTCCTTATTGACTCGCCAAATACTTACGATAAGCAACATATGGCGTTCGATTATGCTCTTTAGACCAACTGTTGATTTCCGCCATACTATAACCTTTTTTTTCAATCGCCTTCTCTACCACGTCGAGTGCTTTTTCTGCGTAGTATTCTACGAAGAAACGGCGGATGCTTTCCACTTCATCCTGCGTAGGTTCAGTAGCAAAAAACTTTAACAGCTCTAACTGCGTGGGCGTAAATCTTCCTTTGATCAGATAATTCATGACTCTTTTTTTTACTTCTTGACAGAAACATATAGACTCACTTTCAAAGATACGACTTTTTTACAAAAAATTCATCTCAGTCCATCGCCTCCACCTCGTACCCCGATTCCCGCAGCAGTCTAATCACTCCTTCCTTCCCGCCCAAATGCCCCGCACCGACCGCGAAAAAAGTCGATTTATCCTGCATTTGCTCCGCCATAATCGGTATCCAGTTTTTGTTGCGATTGACCAAGAGTACGTCGCCGTAGTCCGCCATACCGCCCTCTTCACTTTCCATCATCGCCGACATGCCGTTGATATTTTGCGTGACGTAGAGTTCAGTCATCATAGCGAGTTGGTCGGCCTCCGCGCTGCCTTCTTCGCCGCCGCCGCGTACACTCTCTACGAGCATTTGCGCCTGCGCCTCGTAAGGTATCGAGTCAAACATAGACATTTGATACTCAACGGTTTCCAAGCCCTGCATTTCGATTTTGCGCTGCTTCGCCAATTCCATAAACTCCATTTCGTAGCTGACAATTTCGCTGTCGCCGCCGCCCTGCAGCGGGTTGCCGCCGCTCATATCCATCGAGGTCATCATGGAAGTAAACATCGGCTTTACGCGGTCAAAAAGCGCAATCGGCAGACCGAGTTCTTTAAATTTTGCATCGACTAATTTGTACTCTTCTTCGGTCAAAAGTTTTTTCAAACTGCCGCCGTCTTTCATAAAGGCATTCATCATCATCGACATCATCATGCCCATGTTGTTCATGTCTTCCATGTTGATTTCAAAGGTCATGCGCTCGACCTCCTCGATAGCTTTTTCGGTGTTCGGGGTCATGAAAAATTTATCTTTCGCAATCATGTGAATCGTGCCGTAGAGGTAAGACTCTTTTTCGAGACCGTTGCCCGATATTTTCCACAGCAGCGCGTTTTCGAGCGTATCGACTGCGGCGGGGCTTTGTACTTCCGCATCTTTGACGGTTTGTTGCGCTTCCGCGAAAGTCAAAAAATTAAGAAGCAGAATGAATAAGAAAATTATTTGCTTGAGCATGTATTTTTTGTTTGAATTGTTATTTTTTGTTAGAGTCGTTTGAGTTGTCGGCACAAGTAACGAGGTATCCGACACTTTACTCAAAAAAAGGCGATTCAGTCAATATTTACCGAGTTTTTACGAATAAAAAGTGTTTCCGACTGAAGTACGGGACGGGCTTACACCTGTAACCGCACTTCAAAAAAACACACCTTATATGAGATTGTTTTTGTTAAAGATGCGCCAATCGGCAAAACGGGCATAAAATTCGCGCACTTTAAGAAAAAATTATCACCGTCGCGGTCAAGACAGTTTTTTTCCTCATATCCGACCCGGAATCAGATTTCGGAAATATTGTGTGGATTCCGGATTAAATTTGTATCCATAAGACGGATATTCCGACCGATACTTTTTGTAAAAAAAGAGACAATTCGACTTTTTGCGTGAGATTTATTCTTGTAAAAGGCAGCATTTTCAACGGCGAGGCTCTCTGTATTGTGACGGATTTATTTTTTCTCAAAATGTTTTTCCGAAAAAATAATATCCGGTCGGTCTGCGTTTGAAGTCTCCGGTATCTGTCAGAAAAAGACCAAAAAACGTTAAATATCAAAATTTTACGAGTCAAAATTATCATCATTCATCCGGTTTCCTTACTATTGTAGTTCTGTTGAGAAATAATCCCGATTATCTAAAAAAACGTCAATAGACATCAATCTAAGAATTGGTAAAAACAATGTTCATGAAAAGATTTAAACTACTGCTGATTTTATGCGCCATCGGACTTTTCTCCGCGTCCGGGTCTGCGCAGGACATTCATTTCTCTCAGTTTTACTTGTCGCCGCTAAACCTTAATCCGGCTTTGACAGGGGTAATGAATTGTAACATTCGCCTCACGGCAAACTACCGTAACCAATGGGCTTCCGTACTCGGCGGCGCGTCTTTTCGCACTTACAATGTGTCTTACGACCAACGTATTCCCGTAGGTCGCAACGACTTTTTGGGTATCGGCGGTACTTTCTGGGGTGACAAAGCGGGTACGAGCGAATTTGCCACTTTAACGGGTAAACTCTCGGCTTCTTACAGTAAAAAAATGGGCGGCTACCGCAAAAAATCGCACTACCTCGTGGTCGGTGCCGAAGGCGGTATCGCGCAGCGCAGCCTGAACTTCCTCGCGTTGCGTTGGGGTACACAGCATGACGGCTCCGGCGGTTTCGACCCGAATGCGGACAGCTTCGAAGAAGGCTTCAGACCAAACTTTCTTTTTGCCGATATGGCAGCGGGCTTATTGTGGTTCTCTACTTTCGATGAAAATAACAACCTCTACTTCGGTGGTTCTTTCAGTCACCTCAACCGTGCCAACCAATCTTTCCGCGAAGGCGAAGTCGATGACTTGTACAGCCGTTTTACTTTCCATGCGGGTGGTGAGTTTTTGCTGTCGGATCGCATCGGTTTAGTGCCGGGCATTATTGCGATGAAGCAAGGCCCTTCTTTCCAGTTGAATACGGGTACGAGCCTGAAATTTTTGCTCAACGGCAACCGCCGCAACTACCAGGCTTTCCAACTCGGATTGTGGACGCGTATTGCGAGCAAAACCGAAACGGGCTTTTTGTCTGACGCCGTCATCGTTTCTACGCGCTTCGACTACAACAATTTCAGCCTCGGTTTCAGCTACGACATCAACGTTTCCGACCTGAATATCGCCAGCAACTCTAACGGTGGTTTTGAGTTTGCTTTGGTTTACAAAATCTGTAACCTCAACCGTCGCGGCGTTTACTGCCCGCGCTTTTAAGTAAATTCATATATTAAAATAAAAAAAAGGTGTTTCAAACATCTGCAAAAAATCCCGTCGGAATAAAAGTTTCGGCGGGATTTTTCTATTTTGCCGCTTCTGTAAATATTATGAGAAAAATCTAAGTACAGTTAAATCGAATTTACGTTTTATTACACTTTTATTACCGGACTACACACTCGAGAAAATTGCGCTTCATTTTATACATTCCTCGACGCGTAAGCCTTTCTCTTTATATTTCGTGCTTTTTTATGAGCAAAATCGGCTGAAAGTTATCCTTTCCGACTAAGCACGAACGAGAACACGCAACAAATAAATCGGTAACTTTATCAATGGCAAAAGCCTTCCCTTTTCACCGACAGTTGGACGCAATGGACTGTGGCGCGACCTGTATTCGGATGATAGCCGAGTACTACGGCAAGCGGTACAGTCTGCAATTTTTGCGCGAGGTCAGCTACCTCGACCGCGAAGGCGTCTCCCTGCAAGGCATCGGCGAGGCGGCGGAGACCATCGGTTTTCGGACCATGGCGATTAAAATTCCGTTTAAAAGTCAAGACCCGGAGCAGCCCGATTTGTTTGAAGTGCCGCTGCCCTGTATCGTGCATTGGAAAGGGATTCACTTTGTCGTCGTTTATAAAATTACCTCGCGCCACATTTATGTCGCCGACCCGGCTATCGGAAAAATTAAAATGACCTACACCGAATTTATGAAAGGTTGGGTCAGTGACGCCGGCGGCACGGGCATCGTCATGCTGTTCGAGACGACACCGGAATTTTACAAACAGGAAGGCGAAGAAATCAATAAAACGGGCTTGAGTTTTCTCCTGAAATATCTCAAACCCTACCGTCAACTCTTAATACAGTTGATTTTGGGCTTGGCCTTGGGTACCTTGTTTCAACTCATTTTCCCCTTCCTCACGCAGGCCGTCGTCGATATCGGTATCCAAAATCAAGACATCGGTTTTATTCGACTGATTTTAGCGGCGCAACTCATGCTTTTTCTCAGTCAGACCGCCGTGCAGTTTATTCAATCGTGGATATTGCTGCACATCGGGGCGCGGGTAAACGTCTCGCTGCTCACCGATTTTTTGATAAAACTGATGAAACTGCCCATCGGCTGGTTCGACAAAAAGATGATCGGCGACCTGCTGCAACGCATTGCCGACCACCGCCGCATTGAGGAATTTTTGACAACCACTTCGCTGAGTATCATTTTTTCCGGCTTTAGTTTGGTTGTTTTCAGTATCGTTTTGTGGATTTATAATTTTACCGTTTTTGCCATTTTCGCCCTCGCTTCCGTGCTGTACGTCTTATGGATTTTAGCTTTTATGAAAAAGCGTGAGAAGGTCGATTTTATGCTTTTCGAACAACGCGCCGAAAACCAACACGCCCTCATCGAACTCATTCAGGGAATGCAGGAAATTAAACTGCAAAACAGCGAACGCAAGCACCGCTACCGTTGGGCCGGCATTCAGGCGAAACTTTTCCGCGCCAATATTCGCTCTCTGAAAATCACGCAGTACCAAGACATCGGCGCGACTTTTATCACCCAACTCAAGGACATCATCATTACCTTCGTAGCGGCTACCGCCGTAATCAGCGGAGAAATGACCATCGGGATGCTGCTCGCCGTGCAGTACATCGTCGGGCAGCTCAACGGCCCGCTGACGCAATTCATCCAATTTGCCCGCGTCGCACAGGACGCCCGTATCAGTATGGAGCGGTTGGGTGAAATTCATCAAATGGAAAACGAAGAAGCTGATGAAAACGGCAAAGGTGCGCTGCTGCCCGGTGCCGTACTGCCGGAAAAAGCCGACCTGCACCTCGAAAACGTCAGTTTTCAATATAACAAACTCTCGGATATGGTCTTGAAAGACGTCGATTTGACCATTCCGCAGGGCAAAATTACCGCCATCGTCGGCACCTCGGGCAGCGGCAAAACGACGCTGGTGAAACTGCTCTTAGGCTTTTATGAACCCACCTCCGGGCAAATCAAAATGGGCGGTGTACACCTCGAAAATATCCCGCGCCGACAGTGGCGGTCGGTCTGCGGAGCGGTCATGCAGGACGGCTACATTTTTTCCGATACCATCGCCAATAATATCGCGGCGAGCGACGAAGACAATGTGCGCGGCTTAGACCGAGCACGACTGCTCAAGGCCGTCAAAACCGCCAATATTCAAGACTTTGTGGAAAATTTGCCGTTGGGCTACAACACCATGATCGGCGCAAAAGGCAACGGCTTGAGTCAGGGACAAAAGCAGCGATTGCTCATCGCCCGCGCGGTGTACAAAGACCCGGATTTTCTCTACTTCGACGAAGCCACCAACGCCCTCGACGCCAAAAACGAGCGCGTCATCATGGGCAATCTCAACGAATTTTTTCGCGGCAGAACGGTCGTCGTCGTCGCCCACCGCCTCAGCACCGTCAAAAACGCTGACCAAATCGTCGTTTTAGAAATGGGAAAAATTGTGGAAGTCGGCACACACAACGAGTTGACTATGAAGCGCGGGTCGTACTATAATTTGGTAAAAAATCAGTTGGAGTTGGGGAGTTGACGGATGTTTTGGGGTTGGGTAGTTGGGAGGTTGGGGTGACGCTTGAAAGCCGGAATAATCGTAGCCGCACGTCCACCGTAAAACCGTCCGCCGTCCACCGTAATAAAAAAAAACCCGTCTCACACTACATGAAACGGGCGAAAAACACCTTTATAAAATTGGATTTTATTCCGGAAAAATTTCTTTTTTGACAGACACTATTCCGGCCGAGTGTCGTAATTTAGTGCAGGGCAAGTTAAACGGGAAGTCTAAAATCTAACGTCTAACGTCTAAAATCTAAAATCTAACGTCTCAACCCCTCTAATCCACCTTCAACCCTCCATAGTCCAACCGCGCCTTAATCACACTACGCGCCCCTTTCGTATTCACGTAGCCTTCGACCTGATGCGATTTGCCGCCGTCTTTTTCATAGTCCACGCGCATGACACGCGGGTAGCGAATGCCGGCGTATTCCGCATCGGCATCTAAGGTGTAGGATGCGCCCTCTTCCACCGTCAGTTTGTAATCTGCGTACCTGCCTAAGAGACGCATTTCGGAGAAGCCGCGCTGTACTTTGCCGACGCGCGCACCGCCGTAGGTCAGGTCGAAGTCCGCACTGTTTTTCAAACTGCCGACGTTAATGTCGCTGTACTTTGCCACCGCAATAACATTGTCCGCCGCACCGATAGCGTAGCTGTCGTATTTGCCTTGCAGGTGCAGGTCGCGCACCGTGCCGACGTTGTAAGTCGTGTAGCCGGAATTGATGCGCAAATCTTTGGCATCATCAACGGCGATTTTTGAATATTTCGACTCGAAAACTACGTCGCCGACATTTTGCATATTGAAATTGCTGTACGAAATTTCCGCCTCCGTATCGGTCGCAGCTACCACCGTACCGTTGCCGTAACCCAAGTTGACTTTGAGTTTTTCGCCGATACCGTCTAAGCGAAAGTTGCCGTATTTGACCTCGACGTTGGCGTTTCCCGCCAAAGCCGCCACATAGACATCGCCGTATTTGTTGCGCAAATCCAAAGTGACCGAAGCGGGCATAAAGACCTCCCAGTCTATCCGGAAGTCGGATTTGTCGTTGCTGCCGGTCCAACTGTTCCACCAATTCGAAGTATTTGAATTTATCTGGGTTTCGGCGGAAACGTAGTTTTCCGTGTCCGAAAAAATAACGTTGATACGGTCGAAAACATCCTGCGCGGCACGTTCGGACACGGCATTGACCGTAATACGGATGTCGATTTTAACGCGGTTTTGTTCCCACGTTTTAATATCCATTTTACCGTATTTATTGATAAATGCCGCGGTGCCGTCCGGCGCGATACCGAAGTTCTTTTTAACGGATTTGGAAAATTCCTGCTTGACGATTTTACCGCCCGGATTTGCGCTTGCGGCGGTCGAAAAAATCGACAGCAACAGCAGCAAGACCGTATATTTATAAACTGATTTCATTTTCTTCTTCTTTTTTTGGCTGATTAGCGGATTCTACTTTTTCTAAAACGCGGTTCAGAATATCGACTTTCGCCTGATAGTTCGTAATCATCGCGTTGATAATTTGTTCTTCTTTGCCCTGCGGCGCATTTTCCAGTTCGGCGGCAAGTTCTGCAAAGACCGCGTCGAGTTGTTCCAAATCGGGCTTGACGTTTTCCGCCTGATTGTAAGACGCGAGTTTGGCGACTTTTTCATCGACTTGACGGTTAAACCACCGCTCGGTCTCCGCGTGCTCGGGCGAAATATCTGCGAGAGAATTAATCTCGTTTCCGCCCGCCTGCGTGGCTAAGTAGCTGCCGCCCAATCCGCCCGCCGTCAGCAGCAGCAGGATAGCCGCCGCTGCGCGCAGCCTGTGAAAGAGCGGTACGACCTTCGCTTTTTGTTCGGGTTCGGCTGCCGACAGATTTTTATCTATCGCCGCCCAAACCTTGAGGTCGGGCACCTCTCTGTCCATGCCCTCCCTGTTTTGTTTGATGAATTTTTCTAAATTGTCCATTTTTGTGTTATTACCGGATTATGATTTTTTTTGACTCTGATTTGCTTGTGTGGCTATGTTTTTTTTGAACCTGATTTTTAAGATTATTATGATTGGTTATGATTTGGGATTTTACTTCGTAAAATCTTTTGACTATAACTTCTTACGCTGAATTTCCCTTCGCCTGAAAGGATTTGTAATCCGGCGTCTCAATGACGTTTTCTCTTTTTTTGAAAACGCTCGACAGGATTTATATTCCGGCAATTTAAAAACGAAACCCGCCTCTCTCCTCTCCCCTTTCTCCCCTCTCTCCTCCCTAAACCACCTCCGCCAACAAAGACCGCATTTTCGCCTTCGCCCGACTAAACTGCGATTTAGATGTCGCTTCCGAAATGCCCAACACCTCGCCGATTTCTTTATGATCGTAGCCTTCCATGAGGTACAGCGAAAAAACGACACGGTAGCCGTCGGGTAGTTGCATCATGGCTTCGTTTACTTTTTCGATGCTCAGGGCACAATCATTGTCGTCGGCTTCCGGCTCGGGGATATGGTGAAAGCGGTCGTCCAATTCCTGTATCTCCAAACGTTTTTTCTTCATCTGATTGATACAATTATTGACCGTAATTCTTTTTATCCACGCGCCTACGGAACTATCGAAGCGGAAAGTGTGTATTTTCATAAACACCTGCGTAAATGATTTTTGCAGCATGTCTTCGGCACTCATTTCGTTTTTCATCATGCGCAGACAGAGGTTGTACATCGCCTTTGAATACAAGCGGTACAACTCAAACTGCGCCTGCCGGTTGCCCGACTGACACTGTTCTACAATTTCTCTGTGTGTGTTTTGGTAGTCCAATTTTATGCGAGGTTAGTCTGAAAAGGTGTTCTTGAAAAGGCGTAGTGTTTAATAGTTGCCAAGAATGACAAGACCGCATTGGTAAAGGTTGCAGGAATTTTCGGAAAAAAGCATAAAATTTGACGAAAATGAAGAGCGTACAAAAAAAATTAAAAAAAAGTGCTTCAGGATTTGCAAGTATATGAAAAATAGTTCTACATTTGCGTCCGCTAACGCCGATAGGGCGATTGGTTATTTTCAAAAAAAGGTGCGGTAGCTCAGTTGGTAGAGCAATGGACTGAAAATCCATGTGTCGGCGGTTCGATCCCGCCCCACACCACCATCATTACAAAAAAGCCTTGATTGTCATTCAGTCGAGGCTTTTTTTTATCCGGCAAAAAAGTACTTCCGCCCTCTCTCCTCTCTCCTCTCTCCTCTAAATAACTCAAACCTCCCGAAACGCCCGCACTTCCCGAAAATTCACACAAGCCTTGATAAAATCATAGACCAACAGCAGCGACTCGTCTTGATACAAACCGTCCTTTTCCAACCGCGCCTTATGGAATTTCATTAAATCTTCGTCTCTTGTAAGGAGCTTATACAATGTGCGTGAGACCTTGGCGTAGCGACCGAAATCCGCAATTTCGGGTACGTCGGTCGAGCCGAGCATGGCGAGCATTCTGCGAAAATCTTTAAACTCGCAAATCGCGTACTGCGTCGGATATTGAAAGGCGAGATACAGCGAAACGATGTGAAAATTATCGTCGTGAAAATGATTATTTTCATTGCTGCGCGGATTTTTGGCTTTGTACTCGCGCAGTAATTCGTCGCAGTGATAAACGAAGCGACCGACCCGCCCGACGATTTCTTTGTTTTCGTTAAAAAGGTCTCGAAACATAGCGCGGACAAAATCGGGGGATGCCTGTGCGAATTTGAGCATCATTTCTTTGGGCAAATAATTACTGCCCGTCCACAAGCGTTTGGAGTGAGAATTTTGCAGGGCAGCGTCGTACATTTTCGCAAAATCGGGCGCGTCAAGGTCGAATTTGTCTTGCCAAATTTGTTGCGACTCCCACACAAAGACACCGTCGTAAGCGGGATTGCGGCGCAGAAATTTGCGATACTGTGCGATGTAGTGTTGCAGTTTTTTTAAGTTCATATCGGTTGCGTTTTCGCCCGAAAGATACACACCTTATCATACATCGAAAACCACGTTTTCCACATCCTGTTTAAAACTCTGTTAAGTACTCATTTTTAGGGAAAGGCAATGAGCGAAAATTCGCTATCTTTGCTGTAAATCTTGAAACATAATTGCGCGGGCACAAGCTCGTAAACACAAAATTTTCAATGAAAAAATTCATACTCTTTTTTGCTTTGTTGATGAGCGTCGGCGTAGTGTCCGCTCAAAATACGCCCGTCGGCATTTGGAAAACCATAGACGACAATACGGGCGAGGCGCGTTCGCACTTAGAAATTTACCAAAAGGAAGGTAAACTGTGCGCGAAAATCGTAAAATTGCTGCAAAAGCCCGCCGACACCGTTTGTGATTCTTGCTCGGGCGACAAGAAAGACCAACCGCTCATCGGCATGGAAATTATGTGGGATTTGGAACCCTACGACGACTATTGGAGCTACGGAAAAATCATGGACCCCGACACCGGCAAAGTCTATAAATGCAACCTCGAAATGGAAAGCGTCGATAAGTTGACCGTGCGCGGCTACATCGGATTTTCGCTCTTGGGGCGCAGTCAGGAATGGCTGAGAGTGAAGTGACAAAAGTTTTCCAAAAAAAATAAAAGCCGGGGCAATATATGCCCCGGCTTTTTTGTTATACAGGGGAATTTACGAAACGCGAAAACGCTGCCTCGGCGGCAAAAAAAATCGCACATTTCTTAACCTAAAGACACAATTTTCAGCGCATGAAGCAAAATTTTACATTAAATGATTTAACACGTTTCGTTTACCGCGAAACATCCGAAACAGAAAACGCACAAATCACGGACGCACTAAACGTCGATAATGAGTTGTACACACAGTTGGAAACTTTGGAAACGGCAAAAGCAATGCTGCCCAATGTGACCTTCGCACCGACCGACCGTGCCGTAAACAACATTTTGCGTTACAGTCAACTGACGGCTTTAGAAGCACAGTTTTGATTGTCGGTTTTCGGAAATGAAAAAGCCTCGCTTTGTCTTTTGACAGGGTGAGGCTTTTTTTTTACGCTGATTTTTAAGATTTTTTATGATTAACGCTGATTTCTTCTTTCGTCGCTCGGCGGGATTTGTAATCCGGCATTTTGAAGACGCACCTCTCCCCTAATTCCAAACAAAACAACCAATTCCAAAACAATTTTTTTCTTCCGAAATTTTTCCCTACATTTACCTCAAATAACGACGAAAAACTACACAATCCTATCTTTTTTTCTTCTTCGCAAAAAAGTTATCTTTTCGTCTTTTTCGCTTAACTAATTGACAACCAATAAGTTAAGTAAATTTCATATTTAATCAAAAAAATTACAAAATATTTTTTTGTTATTTTTTTACTTATAAGTTTGCATAATTAAAACTTTTGGTTTAAATTTGCATCGTATTTAAAACATTTCCTACTAACAGGACGAGACGGACGGTAATTTTTTCCCGAAACATACATGCTATTCCGCCGCGACCTCAACTTTTTTAAACTCGGAACTTCATGGCAAATAATAAAGAAGCTAAACTCAAAGCGCTGCAAAGTACTATCGAACGTATGGACAAATCCTACGGAAAAGGTACTATTATGCGTCTCGGCGACAAGGAAGTCATCGACGTACCCGCTATTCCTTCCGGCTCTCTCGGTTTGGATATCGCACTCGGTATCAACGGATTTCCTAAAGGACGGATTGTTGAAATTTACGGTCCGGAGTCCTCGGGTAAAACAACCTTGGCTATTCACGCAATCGCGGAATGCCAAAAACAAGGCGGTATCGCGGCTTTCGTAGATGCGGAACACGCCTTCGACCGCACTTACGCGGAGGCACTCGGTGTCGATACCGATAACCTCTTAATCTCTCAGCCCGACAACGGTGAGCAGGCGCTCGAAATTGCGGAAAACCTGATTCGCTCGGGTGCAATCGACATTCTCGTTATTGACTCGGTCGCCGCATTGGTGCCGCGCAGTGAGATTGAAGGTGAAATGGGTGACTCTAAAATGGGCTTACAGGCACGTTTGATGTCACAGGCGATGCGTAAAATGACCGGTGTTATCGGTTCTACGGGCTGCTGCTGTATTTTCATCAATCAGTTGCGCGAAAAAATCGGTGTCATGTTCGGTAATCCGGAAACAACCACCGGTGGTAACGCCCTGAAATTCTACGCTTCCATTCGTTTGGATATCCGCCGCAACGGTTCGGCTATCAAAGATAAAGAAGGCAACGTAGTCGGTAATCACGTCAAAGTGAAAGTCGTGAAAAATAAATTAGCACCGCCGTTCCGTTTGGCGATGTTCGATATTATGTACGGTGAAGGCGTCTCTAAAAACGGTGAAATCGTTGACCTCGGGGTCGAAAAAGATATCATCAAGAAAAGCGGTGCATGGTACGGTTACGAAGGTTCTAACTTCGCACAGGGTCGCGAGTCGGCCAAGCGTTTCTTGGACGATAATCCGGAAATGGCGAACGAAGTAGAAAGAAAAATCAAATACCTCTACGGTATCGGCGAAGAAGCGAAAGCGGAAGCCAAAGCCAAAAAAGAGGAAGAAGCTAAGGCTAAGGCAAAAGAAAAAGCGCCCGCTGCCGCAAAATAAGCAAGCATTAACTGTTTGACTTTTTGATGAAGATAAAAGAGCTGACTCGGTAACGGGTCGGCTCTTTTTTTTTTTTGCTTGAACCGGTTTGAATGGTTCGAGTATGTTGGATTGGTTTGAATCGTTTTAGCTTTTCTGAAATTTCCGGACTTTTGTAGAAACGTTGCACTGCGACGTCTTTTTGGAGGCGTCGCTTTATACTTGTTCGTCATTCAATTCAAAAGAGTCTCTAACCGCACCAAGTTTTATCCTCTCATTTTTCCTTCCCGATTTTCCCCCGGACTTTTGTAGAGACGTTGCACTGCGACGTCTTTTTGGAGGCGTCGCTTTATACTTGTTCGTCATTCAATTCAAAAGAGTCTCTAACCGCACCAAGTTTTATCCTCTCATTTTCCTTCCCGATTTTCCCCCGGACTTTTGTAGAGACGTTGCATTGCGACGTCTTTTCGGAGTCGCTTTTTTCCATCAATTCCACTTGCAAAAAATGCACACTCACCGACATTAACATCTGCATTTTCCGCATATCACTGTTCCTTTTCGTCAATTTTCCTTCCGAATGAAACATTTTTTAAAAACCTGCGTTTTAGCACGAAACAAAATTAAACTCCAAAACAAGTCTTAAAATTTACTTAATAAAAAATAAATAATACTAAAAAACCGAACTTCTTAGCTTTTATTTTGTCTTAATCGGCATCAGACAAGAAAAGAGCGTACCTTTGCAGCAAATTTTTGATTTTATCCCAACATACGTTCGTCAATCTTTTTTCCCGGATTGACGGCATTTTTTCCAAAAACCGCAATCGACTTTTTCGATGCACAACCTCCCTTGAACATGACAACATTAACTAACCTCACGATTTCGGCTTTTAAAGTCACGAACAGCACGCTCACACCATTTCAGTCAGACCAAATTTAACTATTGCTTAGACACATCTACACTGATTGACATTTTTCCTTTAATTCTTTTAGAAAAGGCATGACCCCGTCATCTCGTTCCGCTTTCGGAAATGCACAAAAGTTTGCGTTCCGCACGGCAGCACGTTATGAACAACGCCTTTTGAAATTATTTACCATGCAACAACAAATTACTTTTTTGTTGTTTCTTTTGTGTGCATTCACTTTAACGGTCAGCGCAACGGAAACAACAATATATAAAACTTTCGCCCCGGCGGAAGACGTCCCGAGTTGGACGGAAAAAGACGAAGCACTCGTCAAAGACCGCTTGCAAATGATGCTTAGCCCGGTCAATTTAAAATTCGATAAGCACACCAAGGAATACATCCAAGCCTACACGACTTACGGCTACCGAGGTGCGGAAAAAATGCTCGGCAAAACGGCATTGTACTTCCCGACTTTCGAAGAATATCTGCGCGAATACAACCTCCCGCAGCAGTTGAAATATCTGCCCATGGTAGAAAGCGGTCTGAACCCGCACGCTGCCTCCGGCGCGGGCGCGGTAGGTCTGTGGCAGTTCATGCCCGAGACGGCAAAAGAAGCCGGTCTCACCATCGGCACTTACACCGACGAGCGCAAAGACCTCAATAAATCTACCGAAGCCGCCGTGCGTCACCTCAAATATATGCACGAAACTTTCGGAAATTGGGAATTGGCAATCGCCGCTTACAACTGCGGCGCGGGCACGGTACGCAAAGCCATTCGCCTTTCCGGCAGTCGCAAATACAGTCGTGTGAAAAACTTTTTACCCCGCGAAACGCAGAAATATTTGCCGCGCTTCGTAGCGGCGAGTTACATCGCAGAGAACTACCACTTCCACGGTTTGCGCCCCGAAATGCCGGACTACAATCTGCTGATGACCTCTACCGTCAAACTGTACAGCAGCATGACTTTTCGCAAAATTGCGGGGCTGAGCGGCGTAGATATGCAGGACATTCAACTGCTGAATCCCGCTTACAACCGAGGCGTTATTCCCGCATCGAGTCGCGGTCACTACCTCATTCTCCCCGAAATCGGCATGACGCGTTTAGAAAATCACTTGAAATACAGCAACGTCAAAACCAATAATCCCACACTCAACGCAGCAAGCAGCGGCGGACAAAATCTGCGTAAAGTGAGCTACACCGTCAAGTCGGGCGACACGCTCGGCACTTTGGCTTCCGCTTTCAAATGCGATGTCAAAGAGGTTAAAACGTGGAACGGTATTTCTTCCAACCGCATTTTTGCGGGGCAGGAGTTGATGTTTTTTGTGAGGTGAGGAGAAGACGGTGGACGGTTGTAAGGTGGACGGTGGACGGCGTGAGACGCTTGATTATCACTTTGCAAAAACAGAAAAGGCTGTGCAAACAATTTGCACAGCCTTTTCTGTTTTATAATTCGCGGAACGCTTGAAAGGATTTGTAATCCGGCATTCAGATTTCCGATTTCCGATATTACAACTCATTTACTTCCCGAGTATCGTCACCTTCGCTCCTAACCGCACCGACAAAGTCCGGAAGCTGTTGTCATTCGGGCCGATGCCCATCCGGCTGAATTGTTGGTGATAAATCGGCTCCGCAAATACACTCCAACGCTGAGTAATAAAGCGTTCCGCACCGAAACCGATTTGTAATTTGACGTAAGTATTTTCGATTAAAGTACCGCCTTCCGTTACGCCTTCGGTGAAGGTTTTGCGCTGCAAATTGCTGTTGTTGCGCTGCAAGGTTTGTATTTCAGAGAAATCGTTATCCGCATTTTCCGTCAAAAACTCTTCGGCGATAACGTAGTTTGTATTCAACACAAAATTAAACGACACTCCCGTCGCACCGTAAATACGCCATTTGCTTTTTTGTAAAAAGTCGTAGCGAAACTCTACGGGCAAATGCAAAATATCCAACTGAATTTCCCGCAATTCTTCCAACAAGTAACCCGAGGTAAACGAACCCAAAACCTCGCCGCCGATAGCCGGACGGTAATATTTCGGAGCGTAAGCCGCTCCCAAAACCAAGTGAAAACGGTCTTTCTGAAAATCGAAATGCAGTCCGCCGCCGATATTCGAGCCGTAGGTCACATCCGGGCGGTAATTAAAAAAGCGGTCGTAGGGCGAATAAACGCCGTACATATCCAACGCCGAGTACATGCCGAGGCGCACGTTTTTATGCGGAAAATCTACCTTCGAAGGCTTTAGTTTTTTCTCTTCTTCCGCAGCCGTCAGGTCGCCCGCTTTTTTCGCGGCAATCGCTTCCGTGACAAAAGATTTCATGCGCGTTTCTTCATCGACGGGCGTTTTTTCGTCTTTTTTCATCCACGCAAAAAAGCCCTTTTTGTCTTCCTGCAGCGCGGTTTCTACTTTGACTTCTACATCGGAAAGCGGGTCGGTCGGTGTTTTCAATTTTGCCTCCAAAACATCTAAAGGCGGCAAACTTTTCTGCTCGTTTTGCGGAGCGTAAATGCTGACGGGGTTGCCGGTCGCCGTGTAATTAGTTACTGTGTTATCGTTCGGATTACCGATTTTTTCGGCAACACCGGCGACGCTGTTTTGTGCTGTAGTATGGTCGGAAACGGGCGATTTACTTGCAATAATCACTGATTCCGTTTCGGTTTGCTCGACATTCTGCGGAGCGCGACGCTTCTTAATTTCTTCTTTTACTTGGTCGATGAGCAAAATATTTCCCTGCTCGTTGCGCGGCAAATAATTAAACAGCGTAAAAATCGCCAACAGCATCAAGGTAATTTCCGCCGCTTTCCAACGCGTCAACTTACGACGCAGCGAAAATTCTTCCTGAATTTTTTCGCGCATTATTGCCCAATTCTCTTCCGAATACGGTGCTTCGTAACCTTCCAATTTTTGCTGTGCGCTGCGATCGATTGCGTTGCCGTCTTCGCTCAAATCGGCGGACTCGGCAGCATCCAATATTTCCGCAAAATCACTCCAATCGGCGGCGGCACCTGCGGCAGCGGCAGTCAGTCCGGCGGCTACGGCGGTGTCGAAAGAGTCGGCATCTTCGGCGCGGTCGAGCTTTTCGGAAAAAGTCTCCCAATCGGGCGCGGCGGTTACGGCGGGTGCGGCTGCTTTAGCGGCTACGGCACGGTCGAATGCAGACTCCTCCCCCGTTTCATCGGCAGACAAATCGGCGGCGTCGAGTTTCTCAAAGAAACGGTCGCTTGCACCGGCAGCCAAAGGCATCTCGCGGTCACCGAGAGCTTGGCGTATGTTATCGTCGAAATTATTTTTTTCGTAGTCCATAGTCGAATTTCGCGCTGAGCGCATCTTTCAATTTCATTCTTGCTTTGACGAGATTGGAGCGGGAAGTGCTTTCCGTTATATCCAATGCCTGTCCGATTTCTTTGTGCGAAAAACCCTCGATGACGTAGAGGTTAAACACCGTGCGGTAGGCGGGCGATAATTCCTGCACCGCCTCCAAAATTTCCTGCTCGGTCGCCCGACTCACCGCGTCCGCATCTTTGGTGCTGATGTCGTAGGCGGTGTCGAGGTCTTCGGTGCGCCGCCGGATATTTTTGCGATAAAAATCAATAGCGGTATTGACCATAATGCGACGAATCCACGCGTTGAGCGAGGTGCCGGGTTGATACCGACCGATGTGACGAAAAACTTTGATAAAGCCCTCGTGCAAGATATCGAGCGCATCCTCGGAATTATTCGAGTAGCGCAAACAAACGCCCATCATTTTGCCGTAAAAGTTTTCGTAAAGCACTTTTTGTGCCCAACGCTCCTTTCGTGCGCAAGCCTGAATGAGATTTGTTTCCTCATTTTCTATGGGAAATACTATATCCATAAATTTGGTTTTGGTTTCGAAGACCGTCGGCGGGTATTGTTGTTTAAAAGTTTAGCAGGTCGAGGCGTTTAGAATGTCCGTTGCGCCTAAACGATTAATTCCGATAGCTGTCAGAACTAAAATTTTAAACAATCGAATTTACTTGATTCTTATGCAAAACGCCTACCGGTCTTGATTTGCTGCTTAAAGGTAGGGAGTTTTTTACTTTCGCGCGGTCGGCGGTGAGCATTTGGTGAGAGTTTAACAGTTCGGCAGAGAGAATTTCACGCATAGTAACAGCGACTTTTAAGTCGTCTCGACACGACGACCTAAAGATTGAAGTTACTTTTATATGTTTCCAAACCGAGCGATGTAAAGACTACGGGAAAGCCGCGCCCCTTCGTAGCGTCGATTTTAATCGACCCGCCAAAAGCAAAAAATGAAACAGCTTATCGACTGAAGTCGATGTTACGGTGCTGGTGAAAAATGTCCAAAACAGTTTATCCGAAAATAGACATTTCATTTAAGTTCAAATCAAAATCAAAGCAACAACTTCAACTTTCGTAA
>JAHDCG010000080.1:18393-26830 GCA_020629965.1 Saprospiraceae bacterium
AGACATTTCATTTAAGTTCAAATCAAAATCAAAGCAACAACTTCAACTTTCGTAAATCGTACATCGTAATTCGTAAATCGAAACAGCTCATCGACTAAAGTCAATGCTACGGTGCGGGTGAAAAGACGTGCAGCCCCCGTCAACCGTCAACCGTCAACCATCAACCGATTTCCAGTACCAACTTCCCAAACTGCCCGCCCCGCGCCATTTTCTCCAATGCGGCATTTCCGTTTTCCAAAGAAAAAACTTCATCGACGACGGGTACTATTTCGTGCTTTTCAACAAAAGCGAGCATATCGGCAAATTCTTCATTCGTGCCCATCGTCGAGCCGAAAATGGACAGTTGCTTCCAAAAAATGACGCGGGGGTCGAGGTTATTCATGTTGCCGCGCGTGGCACCGTAGAAGCAGATGCGCCCGCCGGGGTTACAGCTTTTGACCAACTCCGCAAAGCCGTTGCCCGCCGCGCTGTCGATGATGACGTCCACGCCGCCGCCCGTCATTTCTTTAATTTCTTTGCTCAATTTATCCCGGCGATAATCCAAACCGTCTTTTGCGCCGGTCGCTTTGGCGCGTTCTATTTTCTCTGCGGAACCCGAAGTCACATAAACCTCCATGCCCGCCGCGACGGCAAACTGAAAAGCAAACTGCGCTACGCCGCCGCCGACACCGGAAATCAAAACTTTTTCGCCCGGTTGCGGAGTGCATTTGGTAAAAAGCGCGCGGTAAGCCGTCAAGCCCGCCAAAGGTAAGGCGGCGGCTTCCGTCACGGAAAGGTGAGCGGGTTTGGGATAGATTTGCGACTCCGGCACTTTGACGTACTCGGCAAAAGTACCGTCGAGCGGCAGACCCAAAATATTATATTCTTTTTGCTGAAAGCGCGGATTGTCCCCCCATTCCATCGACGGCGAAATGATGACTTCCTTTCCGTCGAGCGTGCCCGCGCCGTCGGAACCCAGGATTGTCGGAAATTTTATACCCGCATATTGCCCTTTGGTAATCCACAAATCGCGGTGATTAAGGGCGGCGGCTTGTAATTTAACGACGACCTCGCCTGTATCGGCTACGGGTTTTTCGACCGTTTGGTAGTCCAAAGGTGCGTCGGTGCGGTTGAGTACGAGTGCTTGCAAGTTTTTTTTGTTTAATCGTTTAGTCGTTTAATCGTTTAGCCGGACCGGGCGTCCTAAACGCCTAAACCGATTAAACCTTTAAACAACGAAATTCTACGCCTCCGCCGCAAATTCTTTTTCCGCAGCAGACGCGTCTTTCTTCTCCTTTTTACTAATCGGCAATTTAAAAGAAAACTTCGTGCCGCGCGGTTGATTGTCCTGCACGACAATGGTGCCGCCGTGGGCTTTTACGGTGTTTTTGACAATGTATAAACCCAAGCCGGTGCCTTTCGTGGCGCGGGTGTCTTCGTTGCCGACGCGGTAAAATTTATCGAAAATTTTCTTCTTTTCTTTGGCAGAAATACCCATGCCCAAGTCGGAAATATCGACCTGCACGAAGTCTCCGCTGCGGCACAATTCGGCGGTGATGACCGCTTTTTCGGGAGAATATTTAACGGCATTTTCCAATAAATTGAGCAGCACGGAAGTAATGCCCGTGTTATCCGCCTGCACGACGGGGATTTCATTTTGTATTTTTAAATGAAACTCCGCGTCGGGATATTTCGATTCCAATTTTTCTATCAGAGCCGCCAGTAATTCATCTAAAATCAAGGGCTGAAAATGCGGCTGATAATCGGTATCCAGTTTTGCGGAAAGCAGCAAATCGTTTACCAGGTTGTTCAGGCGTTCGGTTTCACGCAGGGCATTGTCGGTCAGCTTAGCGGACATGGCGGGCGGCAGTTGTCGCTTTTTGAAGGTCTCTAAAACTAACTTGACCGAGGCAATCGGCGATTTTAACTCGTGGGTGATGGACAAGAGAAAATTGCGTCGTTGCTGCGCGGAGGCGACGGCGGTGTTGTAGCCGCGATTGATGAGATAAATACCGATGATGAGCGTGATGATGAAAAACAGCCCTTCGCCCATTATCATCCACTCCTGTTTGCGATAGCGGTCGCGCAGGTCGAGGTAGCGCGGCTGTGCCAAAAATTCTTCTTGATTGCTGATAATACCTTCGGCAACCATCCCGATTTTGAGCAACTCGGCTTTGGCGTTAAAAGTATCCCGATTTTTATTGAAAAGCAGCACCGACCACCACGCAAATGCCAAGAGCATGTAGGCGATGACTCCGTAGGATAAAAGTCTGAGGCGGATGTTTTTCAAATTGGGTCGGTTGACGGTGGATGGTGGATGGTGGACGGTGGACGGTGGACGGTGGACGGTTCGTCTCTGTACGCCGGCTACCGATTAAATCGGAGCTTTTTCTACTCGTAAAGATAAGGTCTTTAACGGAAAAAAGTTGAGGGAAAATGCGGCGATAATCGTAGTATTTAAATTTTGCTTCGAGCAATCGATGACTGTTACAACATAAAAAATAACTTCGGTAATCTCAAAATCAAATGACCGGTTTGAACTGCCCCGCCGTCAACCGTCAACCGTACTACCGTCCACCGTATTACTGTCCACCGTCTTCCTCCTAATCACCGTTAATCCGTCCCGCAACGGTAATATCAAATTTTCGACACGCTCGTCGGCATTGACTTTTTTGTTAAAAGCATCGAGCAGTTGCGTGTCGGCGTCGGTGGCGCCGTCCACGACTTTGCCGCTCCAGAGTACATTGTCGGCTAAAATGATACCGCCCGGATTTACTTTGTCGATGATGAGGTCGTAGTAAAAGGCGTAGTCGCGTTTGCCGGCGTCGATGAAGACTAAATCGAAGGTTTCATCGAGGGTGCCGGAGATTACTTTAGCGTCGCCGATATGCAATTTCACTTTATCCTCCAAATCCGCTTTTTTGAGGTATTTACGAATTAAATATTCAAGTTCGGGATTGCCTTCCACGGCGTGAATGATGCCGTCGGCGGGCAGTCCTTCGGCGAGGCAGAGGGTGGCATAGCCGGTAAAAACGCCGATTTCCAAGATGCGACGCGGGCGCAACATTTTAGATAAAAGACTCAACAGTCTGCCCTGCAAGTGACCGGACATCATTTGGGGCGCGAGGGTTTTGAGATGGGTTTCGCGTTCCAATTCGTACAGAATATCGGATTGCGGGCTGCTGTGTGCGCTGCAATAGCGGTGGACTTGTTTTTGGCGGCGGTTCATAAAGTGATATGAGATTTTCTGCGTGGAACTGAGACGAGATTTTGCAAAGCAACAAAAAAAAAGTGCTTCCCCCGGGGTGAGAGAAGCACTTTTTTATATTGTAATTACTTCAGCGGTAAATTACTTTGCTACAGTGAATTTAGCGGTTTTCACACCTTCTTCGCCGCGAATTTGCAGGAAGTACATACCGTTAGCGAAATCGCCTGTATTGATATTCAGGAAGTTAGCACCCGCTGCGTAAGAAGCGTTGTTGCTGTTAATGACCTGACCGACTGCATTCAGAACAGATACGTTCAATTCAGTAGTTTCTTCCAAGCTGAAAGTCACGTTCAATTCGGTAGAAACAGGATTTGGAGCCAACATCAAAGCATCCAAAGAAGTCAACTCTTGTACGCTACTGACTACTGCACCAAATGCTTCTGTTTCTTCACCTGTATCGTAAGAACCGTCGTAGTCAAAAATAACTACACCGCCTGCGTCCGTTACGTTCAAAGAACCGTCGATATCACAAGAAGGCCATTGGCTACCCTGCAAACCGTCACCATAAGAATCTTCGTAAACAAAACGGTAGCAACCGTCAGAGTCCAAAATGACTTCATCAATAACTTCCGACTCGCTGTCCGCAGAGGTGTAAGACTTAGAAGCCACTACGTTACCTTGGTCGTCGACAAAAGCCCAAGAAGCTTCCTCTGCCCAACAGTCACCGTTAAAAGTAACGGTAAATGCCAAACCTGCTTGTTGTGCCAAACCAACAGAACCTACAGTCGCATCGTCATCGCCAAACTCATCTTCTAAACCATTCGGATTAGTGATAGTTACCGCAATTTCGTTGACATCCGTTGCTTCGAAAGTAATCGGGTCTAAAACAACCGTTTCTTGGCTCAAAGTAGCCAAGTTACCGCTGTAAGAGTAAGTTTGCTCCGCACCGCCGTTTACACTATAAACGATGTCAGCAGAAGTCAAAGCTTCGTTACCGCCGTTGACGATAACAACTTCGGGAGAAACAGTATTTTCACCTACGCATACACCTGTGGGCAAGTTAACCAACTCGACCACACCTGCATTGTTATTGTAAGAAACAGTGATGTCAGGATTAACGGTAGCTGCTTGGTGAACGTATTTATCGGCATCGTCTTGAATGAAAGCCACTACACGTACCATACCGAATTGGTAAACAGTAACATCAGCGGTATTCAAAGTGTACTCAAAATCGTAAGTATCACCCATTGCCCAAGTAGAAGGCAAATCATCACCGGTTACCGCAGTCAAGAATTTTTTCATGACGTGGTTGTACTCGGTCTCACCGTTGTTACCTCCGGGTGCATCTTCTGCGGTAATTGTTCTTTCGGTCATTGCGATGCGCAACTTGGGAGTAGTTGCCTCTGCCGCCATAACTGCCGTAATCGTGCCGCTTACCGTCAAAATACCATCAAGGATACCGCCGGTCATTTCGATTTCAAAAGCTGAACCTACTGCTGCTGCTGCGTCGATTTCCGCTTGGTCTAAACAAGCAGGCGCACCATCGAAAGCCCCGCAATCGTTAGCAATTAAAGAACCATCGACGACACCGTTGGGTACACCGTTTACACCGTAGTAATCCACACGATTTTGCACTTCGGTAGGATTGTCGAGATTCATTTGGTCAAAACCGGGCCAAGAAGTTTGGTATTTCAAGACAACGACTTTATCTTCGTTTTGATCCAGTAATGCGTCAAAAGCGGGATTCTGACCGGCACAAGGACCGCAAGATGCTTGCGTAAATTCTTCTACCATTGCCAATTTGGCAGCTTGAGCACTCAATGAATTTACGGAGAAGAAGCAGACGACTGCCGCTAAAAAAGAGAAGTAGATTTTATTCATAATTAGTTATTTGAAAAAATAAAAATTTTTTGGTTGTCAACTAAAAAACCGGAAAGGATTTAATTTTTTCGTGTAGTATTGTTTTGATTCTAAAATTCCAAATAATACACGAAAATGGTCTCTAAATCGGCTTTGTGAGATGCAAATGTAATATAATAAATATGAAGTCGTGAGTCTTTGCTTGGGTATAATCGGAAGATAAAGGAGATTTGTAAGCCTAAGGACAAAATCTTTCCGAGCCGTAAAACCATAATGTAATACGGTTGTCTATTTAAAGTATTTCGTTTGAAACATAGCTGCTGATTTCGTATCTTTGTTCCTGAAATAAATGTAAAATCTGTCGCAGAACACTTTGCGATTTAAAATAACTTTCGGATTATGAAAAAAACTTTACTTCTTATTTTCGTTGCGCTCAATTTTTTCAACGTCTCTGCACAAGAGGTTTCGGTCAATCCGAACCCCGCTGTTCTCACGGAAACCGGTCTTGATTTAAGCCCGCCGAGTTTTGAACTCATTAACCACGCTACAATGACCAATAACAGCGACGCAGAGGTGGCGTTTTCTTGGTCACGTACTATCGTAAGTGCTCCCGAAGAATGGATTTTCCCGGTTTGCGACAAGAACACCTGTTGGTTTGCCGGCGTAGATGCCGCTCCGGACCCGGTTAACTTAACTGCCGGCGAAGAAGGTCTTTTGGATGTACACTTACAACCGACCAACGTACCCGGTTGTGCTACCGTTACACTCGATATTACTCCTTTCGATGATTTGACAAATGTTCTGTTTACGGCAACTTACGAGTTTCGCGTAAACGTAGCAGAAGACTGCACAACCGTCATTTCTGATGTAAGCAGCGTTACCGTTTCAAAAGTAAAAGTTTACCCAAACCCAACCACCGACATCTTCAAAATCGCAGCTTTGGAAGAAATTTCCGAAGCTACCGAAGTAGCTGTTTACAATGTACTCGGCAGAAAAGTGAAATCTTTCTCTACTGCGGTTAATAACTTCAACGTCAGCGACCTGCCCGACGGCATGTACCTCGTTTCTTTGTCGGGCGAAAATGCAAGCGTCATCAAGACCGTACGTATGAGCAAAAGCTCGATGCGTCCGTAGTTTTTACGCTGCACGAAATATCAAAAGCGCGTTGTTCTTTCCGGAGCAACGCGCTTTTTCATTTTGCGGCTTATAAATAAATCGTACTTTTAGCCTTCCTTTTGACTCGACAATTTTTTAAAATTATGGTTCGCATTCTTTCCTTTTGCTTTTTTCTGTTTTTGAATTTTTCCGCTTTCGCTCAATACGTCCCCTCCCCCGGCGCGGCGCAAAGTGAGCCGATATTGCTCACCGGCGCAACGGCGCACCTCGGCAACGGCGAAGTGATTGAAAACGCTTACTTGGCTTTTGCCGACGGCAAAATCACCCTTATCAACTCTGCGGCGGTCGGACAGGGTTTTGAAAATCACAAAAAAATCGACCTCGCGGGCAAGCACATTTATCCCGGTCTCATTGCGCCGAACTCTCGCCTCGGTCTCAACGAAATCGGTGCCGTCCGCGCCACCAATGATTACCGCGAAGTCGGCAACCTGAACCCGAACATCCGTGCGCTCATCGCTTATAATACCGACAGCGAAGTCATTCCGACCGTGCGGTCTAACGGGGTTTTAATCGCGCAAATCACGCCACAGGGCGGGCGCATCTCCGGGCAGTCATCCGTCGTGCAGCTCGACGCTTGGAACTATGAAGACGCCGCCGTGCGCACCGACGACGGCATTCACGTCAACTTTCCTTCCTTCATCCGTCTCTCGCGTTGGTCGGGCGCGAAAAAGAACGAAAAGTACGCAGAGCAAATGCGCGAAATCGAAACCTTTCTGCAAGATGCCCGAGCCTACTCCCAACGCGATGCGGGTACGGACACTAATCTGAAACTCGCCGCCGCACAGGGTTTATTCGACGGCAGTAAAAAAATGTATTTGCACACCAACGAAGTGAAAGGCATGCAAGCCGGCGTATTGCTCGCCAAAAAATACGGCATCACGCCCGTCATCGTCGGCGGGCGCGACAGTTGGCAGATTACCGATTTTTTGTCGGAAAATGACGTGGCCGTTATTCTCAACTCGACCCAAAGTCTGCCGCGCTACGAAGACAGCGACATCGACCAACCGTTTAAAACTCCGGCGCAACTCGCAGCCGCCGGCGTAAAATGGTGTTTTAGCCACGGCGATTATTGGAATCAAAAAAACCTGCCTTTTACGGCGGGGCAAGCGGTGGCTTTCGGTCTCGATTACGAAAAGGCGGTGCAGGGTATGACCGGTGCAGCGGCGGAGATATTAGGTGTCGGCGAAAATTACGGTACACTCACGACGGGCAAAAGCGCGACTTTTATCGTCAGCGAAGGCGACGTTTTGGATATGCGGACGAGCAAAATTATTCACGCTTTTATCGACGGCAGAGAGGTGAATTTGAGTAATAAGCATAAGATTTTGGCGGAGAAATTTAAGTGATGTTTATTTGTTGATTCGTTGATTTGTTTATTCGTCGGTTCTTGCTTGAGTTTTCCGTTCTTGCAAAAAATTGTCCGTAACTAATTAAAACTTACTATGGAAATCAGAAAAACTACTGCTGCTACGCCGCTCAACGACAAAAGAACCATCAACGCCTGGGCCTTTTTCGATTGGGCAAATTCAGCTTACGCGCTGACGATTACGACGGCGATTTTTCCCGGTTACTTCGCGGCGGCAACGCTGGACAAAATCAATATTTTGGGGATGCAAATCAGTAATTCCGCCTTGTACGCTTTTGCGATTACGGCGTCTTATCTGATTTTAACTTTGGTTTCGCCTATCCTTTCGGGCATCGCGGATTACGGCGGCAAGCGGATGACTTTTCTGCGATTTTTTACCGTGCTCGGCGCGATTTCCTGCATCGGTCTGACCTTTTTTGAAGGCATGACGACCGACCTCGCACCGACCGACCCGTACAACGTTTCACAAGTACTCATCGGTACGATTTGCTTTATTTTGGGAACGATTGGTTTTGCCGGCGGGCTGGTTTTTTACAATTCTTACCTACCACTCATCGCCACCGAAGACCAATACGACCGCGTCTCGGCGAAGGGATTCTCTTACGGCTATATCGGCAGTTTGATACTGTTGGCGGTGAATTTAGCTTTCATTTTACAGCCCGAAATGTTCGGTTTTGACCCGAACGGCACCTGGGTTTTTCGCATTGCCTTTTTGATGGTCGGACTGTGGTGGTTGGGCTTTTCTCTCATTCCGTTTACGCGTCTGCCGGGCGATGACGACAGCAAACCGAAGAAAGATATTGTCGGGAAAGGCATCGATGAGTTGAAAAAAGTGATGCGCAATATTA
>JAHDCG010000081.1:0-2707 GCA_020629965.1 Saprospiraceae bacterium
CGGGGCAAACCGCCGCCAAAGCACGGCTCGTACAGATGGTCGCCAACGACCGGATGCCGCACGCCCTGTTGTTTCTCGGTGCGGAAGGCTGCGGTAAATTGGCTTTGGCATTGGCGATGGCGCAGTACATTTTGTGCAATGACAAACAGGGCGGCGACTCTTGCGGTAGATGTTCGCAGTGCATCAAGGCGGCGAAGTATATTCATCCCGATTTGCACTTTTCTTACCCCGTGGTCGGTACCAAAGTGACGAGTGACAGCTACGCGGCGGAATGGCGGAAAGCCTTGGAACAAAACCCGTATCTGAACGTAAATCAATGGCTGCAAAGCATCGGGGCGGAGAATAAGCAGGGCAACATCAACAAGGACGAGTGCAATGCGATTATCAAAAAATTGAGTCTGAAAATTTACGAAGGCTCGCACAAGATTTTGATAATGTGGCTGCCGGAATATCTGCAAAAGGAAGGGAACCGGCTGCTGAAATTGATTGAAGAACCGCCCGAAAATACGGTTTTTATCCTCGTGGCGGAGCAGAGCGAAAAAATTCTGAATACGATTTTGTCTCGCTGTCAGATTGTCAATATTCACCCGCTGAGCGATGCGGAAGTCGAGCGGGGTTTGATACAAAAAGGTGTGCCGGCGGAAAAAGCCCGGCAGGTTGCTTTTCTCGCCAACGGCAATCTGAATGCGGGTCTGCAACTCGCCGAGAGCGCGGACAACGACAATGCCGACCTCTTTTTGGAGTGGATGCGTATCTGTTGGAAAGGGCACGGATTGGACATGGTGACGTGGGTAAACGAAAAATTTGCTACCTTGGGGCGCGAAAACCAAAAGCATTTTATGGCGTATGCACTACACTTTATGCGCGAATATACGCTGCTGAAAATGACGGGCACCGAGCGACTGCGTCTGCAACCGAAAGAGGCGGAAACGGCGAAAAAATTTACGAAAATCATCGAATTTCCGCAGATAGAACCGATTGTGGAGTTGCTGACAAACAGCTCCTACTACATCGAGCGCAATGCCAATCCGAAAGTTTTATTTTTGGATGCGAGTATTCGGATGCACCGGATTTTGAAAAACGGTTGACGGTGGTTGAGACGGTGGACGGTGGACGGCGTGTCGTTCAGAAAATTGCACGGTAAAGTCAGCTTTGGCAAACGAATTTATACCCAAAAAACTCAAAATTAATTTCCAAAAATAACAGACCGGAAAGGTAGTCTTTTCGATAAGAAAAAAAACAGGTTAGGCACGTTGACCGTGAGGTTATGAAAGTGCGGAAAATCCATCAACTGTCAACCATCAACTACCAACCAATTCCGGCCTTCATCATAAACCGATTGCAGACGAGAATCAGAGAGTAGAAACAGCGCAGGAAGGAACATTCTCCTCAATCAAAAATATAATAAAATGGGATGTGCAGGATGCAGCACGGCGGTCGGCAAGGACGGCAAACCGCGCGGCTGCAAAAGCAACGGCGGTTGCGGCAGCGGCGGCTGTAATAAATTGAATACTTACGATTGGCTGACGGCGCTCGACATTGAAGATACGGACGGCTTCGACATTGTGGAAGTGAGCTTTAAAAACGGCGCGGTCAAAGAATTTTTTCACAATCACCCGCACCTCGGCGTGATGACGGGCGATACCGTCGTGACGGAGTGCAAGGGCGGTTTTGACATCGGCGTTATCTCGCTTTCGGGCGAATTGGTGCGAATGCAAATGAAGAAAAAGAAGGTGCGCGAGGCGAGTATTCGGGATAAAATATTGCGCAAAGCCAACGAACGCGACCTCGAAAAACTCGCAGAAGCACGCGCCAAAGAATACGAAACGATGGTGCGCGCCCGGGCAATTACGGCGAGTCTGAAACTCAAAATGAAAATCGGCGATGTCATTTATCAAGGCGACAAAAAGAAGGCGACTTTTTATTATACTGCCGACGGTCGCGTGGATTTTCGGGAGTTGATTCGCCTGTTGGCAAAGGAGTTTAAAGTCAAAATCGAGATGCGCCAAATCGGTGCGCGACAGGAGTCCGCCCTCGTCGGCGGCATCGGCAGTTGCGGGCGCGAACTGTGCTGCTCGACCTGGCTCACGGATTTCAAAACCGTCAATACCGCAGCGGCACGCTACCAAAATTTAGCGATAAATCAAGCTAAACTTTCCGGAATGTGCGGGCGTTTAAAATGCTGTCTGAACTTTGAATTAGACACCTACATGGATGCGCTGCGTGATTTTCCGAAAAAAACCGACCGTTTGCAAACGCAAAACGGTCAGGCGGTGTTGATTAAGACCGACATCTTCAAAAAAATCATGTACTTCGCGGTGCAAAAAGAAGGCTTTCGCGGCAAGCCCGTCCCGCTCAGCGTGGCACGGGTCAAAGAAATCAAAGAAATGAACCGCAAGGGCGAAAAACCCGCGGACTTGGTCGATTTGGCAGCTTTAATTGAAGAGGACAAAAAAGAAGTGTACGACTACGAGTCAGTCGGCGATGTAGTAGAACTTCCGCCCGAAGAACGCAAACGCCGACGCAGAAGTCGCGGCGGCAAAGGACGCGACCGCCGACGCTCGGAGCGCAAAAAGACCGGCGGGCAAAGCCCGAAAGCAACAACGGGCGGCAGCGGAAAACCTAATAAGGACAGCGGCGGCAGTACGAAAAGCAGCGGCGGAACGCGGAGGAGGAGACGGCGCGGGGGGAAGAAGAAAAAAGAGTA